>JAKQYE010000144.1:0-13080 GCA_023356605.1 Trichodesmium sp. MAG_R02
ACAATATTGAAAAATTGAGAGTTGTTATTATCCCGTTTACCGTAAACACGAAGACAAACAGGTTCTTCATTTTTACTTGCCTGAATGAGTCGTGCCTGAATCGTTTGAGAATTTCTTTTTTCAGTTTTTTTATCATTATTTGCTTGAGTTTTTGCATCCTCAGGCAATTTGCCTACGTAATCTATGTTTTTTAAAACACTAAAATCTTCTACGGGAGATGTACCTTCCTTTAGATGGGTATCTGCAACTTGATAATCTGTATAAATTAGAGCAGTTAATTTAGATGTTCCTTCTAATTCATTAGAATTATAAAATCCCACTGACCATCCTGTAATTTTGACCAAAACCCACTGGTCGGTCAAAACAGTAGGTTTTGGATTTGTAGGTTTTGGATTTACAAATTCTGTCAATTGTACAACACTAGCCATAAATCCTATGAGATGAGCCACATTACCAGCAATAGTTGCAGCAATTAATACTTTCGTATTGTTCTGCAAAAATGTGCGGCATCTGCCCCAGAAATTTTGTGTATGTGTATTAGTCATGAGCTGTAGTTAATATTTAAGTCTAAGCTTGGTAAATCAAAAGGTAAAAACTAAAGGGTGATCCAAAGCGATCGCTCCAAATAATCAATAAAGAGTTTTACCAAATCAGGGTATAATATAATGTACAGTTAAATAGTTATAATTAAAGTTCATCGTAAAACAAGAACCATAACTGTATCTACCCAAAAAGCCTTACTGCAAACGATATACTTTATTGATTACTGAGGATCCGGATATGATATAAAAACTCGCTTAGTCCATAGTCCAATTTCTGATTTCACAAAGCAAAGGTTGTAATATCATGTCTAGGTAAATAGTTATAATCATAGTGCACTTTTCCAT
Organism: Trichodesmium sp. MAG_R02; assembly: GCA_023356605.1. Taxonomy (GTDB): domain Bacteria; phylum Cyanobacteriota; class Cyanobacteriia; order Cyanobacteriales; family Microcoleaceae; genus Trichodesmium. Next base: position 888 of record JAKQYE010000144.1, read on the forward strand.
AGCGATCACTCCAAATAACCAATAAAGAGTTTTACCAAATCAGAGTAAACATCATCTGCTGCAGTTAAATAGTTATAATTAAAGTTCATAATAGTAGGGCAAGAGCCATAACTGCATCTAGGGCAAAAGCCTTACTACAAACCATATACTTTATTGATTATTGATGCTCCGGACATGATATAAAAACTCGCTTAGTCCATAGTCTAATTTCTGATTTAACAAAGCAAAGGTTGTAATATAAGTCGAGCTAAATACCAGCTAAATAGTTATAATTGTAGTGTACTTTTCCATGACATCTCATTTATACAGGACTTACGCAGTACCACTATATCTGGTGCAAAAATTATCATTTTCAAGATATTGCCACTATACATAGTCCCGTTGCGTAAGTCCTATTATATTCAAAATCATTTAGGATTGGTATATTGCTATAATAACTAACAACTAATAATTGAATAACTAATAACTAATAATAGATATTCCAAAAATTTACAATTCCTGGTAGGATTTTGAAGTAAGGGTGGGGATACCAAAACTCTACTAATATTTTTTTCAATTAACCATGCCAAAAAATAAACTCAAACAAAAACTCAAAAATGGTGAAGTTGTACTCGGACTTTTTATGAATTGTGCTTACCCTGCATTCATAGAAATTTGTGGTCTAGCAGGATTTGATTTTGCAGTTATTGACCTTGAGCACGGACCTTTAAATATTCTAGTTGCAGAAGACCTCTGTCGTGCTGCTGACTGTGTAGGCATTGCTCCTGTTGTCAGGGTCAGCAAAAATGATACGGCACAAATTCAACGGGCTCTTGATATTGGCAGTGCGGGGGTACAAGTTCCACAAGTAGAAACAAAAAGAGATGCAGAAATAGTAATTCAAAGCGCTAAATATAATCCTATTGGTTGCCGTGGTCTATCATTTGGAACTCGTGCAGGAATTTACACTTCAGGAGGTAGCAATATTACTAATGAATTAAATGAAGAATCTTTAGTCGTAGTTCATGTAGAAGGTAAAAAAGGCATCGAAAATCTTGAACAAATTGTTACAGTTCCTGAGATTGATGTGATCTTTCTCGGTCCTTATGATTTGTCTCAATCTTTAGGTATTCCTGGTCAAGTGAATGATGTTCGAGTAATTGAATTAATGGAAAAAGCAGTAAAAACTATTCGGAGTTCTGGTAAGGTTGCCGGTACTTTTACTAATAATTCTGAGGATGCAAAAAAATGGATTGATTGTAAAGTGCAGTATATTGGACTAGGTGTAGATGTGAGTATTTTTCTCCAAGGTTGTCAAGCTTTAGTTAAAGGAGTAAGAGGTGAACAAGGTGTCAAATGTTAGTTGTTAAATTTTAGGTATTAGGAGATGGGGAACTTGGGGGAGAAAAGCCTCTAATTAAATAGGTTGACTCTCCCAAAATATCCATTGAATGGCAAAGTCATAATTTCTCTCTTTTCTCAAATTTTATATTAAGTTAAATATATTTATGAACTATAGCTTTTAAGTGGGTTTTAAAAAGAAACAAAGGCTTCTAATACATAATTAAGAACTTTTAAAACACCCTTTAAAGAAAAATAAAATTCTTTTTTATAAGTATTCAACTAAATATAAATCAATCATTATTTGAGTAATTTGATACATTTTTTCATAAAGATTAACAGTTTGTATACTGTTTAGCGATACTTCTTATAAAACAGAGCTATACTAAAAATATAGGCAATATAAAACTCAATTTTTACTCTATAAAAAGGGGAGAAAGAGCTATGCAAAAAATTTTAGAATCAATTAATTTAGATTATGCCTTTATGTTTACCCAAAAAAAGGTAAACTCAATTAGCATGGAAGGCTTTGAACAGTTTTTTGCGGATCTTCCCGTTGATCCTTATATGAAAGCTAAGTATCGTTACAGAAGACTTTCTCGTTTTATTATCTCAGGGGGAGAGGTAATAAAACAGCCTCATGGTTATCTTTTTCAAAGCAAAAATTATAATCCTTTAGTAGGGAATATTAAAAGAGAATACGCTGAAATAGACGACAACCTTGTGGCCTTAGATAACTTCAAAAAAATGATCTTAGCGTTCTGTGATTCCTGTAAAATACATCCAGAAGCAGAAATTGGAATACATCAAATAAGAACTATCTGTTCCCCTAATAATTTAGGTAATCCAGCACCGGAAGGTATTCACAGAGATGGGACAGATTTTATTGGTATATTTGCAGTAAATAGACATAATATTCAAGGGGGTGCAACTCATCTTTATACTGCTAGAAAAGAAAAGCCAGTATTTAGTAAAATTCTCAATCCTGGGGATTTATTACTGGTAAATGACCATGAATTTTTCCACTTTACCACTCCCATTAAACCTGTGACAGAAGAGATGGGATATCGGGATGTCTTTGTGTTGACTTCTCCGAGTTTGATTCATTAAATAAGAAAGAACGAGATAAGTAGTAGTAGAACGTGGTTATGGGTAAATCCTATCTATTATAAGTAAGTTTGGATAGGTATCCGTCAACATTGGAAAGCTCCCACATTCAGTATTTCAAATATCAATTCAACCCTTACAGCGCCTTTGAGATTGATAAACCACATTTTCTTGGGTTTACAGCGCTTTTCAAATTGATGAACTACATCGCCATAACCAAAACCTTGTAGGGACGTTGCATGCAACGTCCCTACTGTGGTCTACCAACATGAAAACTGCTGTAAGTCTAAGGACAAATGAATTTTCCTGACTAGAGATGGCGGTTATGGGTAAATCCTATCTATTATAAGTAAGTTTGGATAGGTATCCGTCAACATTGGAAAGCTCCCACATTCAGTATTTTAAATATCAATTCAACTGAGATTGATAGACCACATTTTCTTGGGTTTACAGCGCTTTTCAAATTGATGAACTACATCGCCATAACCAAAACCTTGTAGGGACGTTGCATGGAACGTCTCTACTGTGGTCTACCAACATGAAAACTGCTGTAAGTCTAAGGACAAATGAATTTTCCTGACTAGAGATGGCGGTTATGGGTAAATCCTATCTATTATAAGTAAGTTTGGATAGGTATCCGTCAACATTGGAAAGCTCCCACATTCAGTATTTTAAATATCAATTCAACCCTTACAGCGCCTTTGAGATTGATAAACCACATTTTCTTGGGTTTACAGCGCTTTTCAAATTGATGAACTACATCGCCATAACCAAAACCTTGTAGGGACGTTGCATGGAACGTCTCTACTGTGGTCTACCAACATGAAAACTGCTGTAAGTCTAAGGACAAATGAATTTTCCTGACTAGAGATGGCGGTTATGGGTAAATCCTATCTATTATAAGTAAGTTTGGATAGGTATCCGTCAACATTGGAAAGCTCCCACATTCAGTATTTCAAATATCAATTCAACCCTTACAGCGCCTTTGAGATTGATAAACCACATTTTCTTGGGTTTACAGCGCTTTTCAAATTGATGAACTACATCGCCATAACCAAAACCTTACTGTGGTCTACTGACATGAAAACTGCTGTAAGATTAATTATTGGAGAGGTTTATTATATAACCTGATTCTATATAACTGAACTACCAGTATTTTTACTCGCCGAATCAAGTAGAATATTTCTTAGCTAAATACCTTGCTGATAAATAAATATATGGCCGAAAAACAGGTAATCTGATTAAAAAAAAACTTCCCACAATTTGGAAATTTTGATAATAAAAAGACTTACGTAGTACCAATATGTATAGTGGATGATTTGGTCACTATTTCAGATATAACCACTACAATTATTTTAGTTGCGTAAGTCCCGAGTAATTAATTTTTCTGATATCGACAGGTTTTTACCCACCTTGCTCAACCTGATATGGCCTTTATATGGAAGTCTGAGCAACCCAAACCTTTGATTTCAAAGATTTTGAATCAGATGTGTCTTCAGCAATATTTGCTATTTTTGCCACAACTTTTACCTCTTCTATATTTCTAAAATATCCTTTTCTCTTAGTTTTAACTATATTTTTTCCCTCAAGAAATTCCTGGCTATTTATGGGGTTATTTTTCATGTTCTGACCTAAGCTAAATGCTCTTTGATTGTTAAAGTTTTTACACTTTCCTTTTACAATCATGCCAACTAATTTTCAGGATAAAAATATAGAAAATTTGACTAATCTCTATGATGCTTGTTTAAACCTGTTTTCTAGTTATATTCTGTTTGATATCAATTCCCATAGATGAATGTTATACTCAGGTAGCACTTCAGTTATTAAATAACTAACATAAATAAAATAATCTTATTCTTCTCTTTAGCTAAATTAATGTAATTATTCTTATGTTGTAGGGGCGTTCCATGTAACCTCCCTATCCCTACTCCCCGAATGGGAGGGGTTAGTAGTGGGTCCCCTACTCCCGGATCCGGATAGGTTAGGGGTGGCTCCCCTACTAAAGATATGGCTAGAAAAGTTTCTGAGAAATGGTATGAGTCCTATTAGCGGGATTTTAGGAAAAAAGACGCTAAAAATCAGCTCAAAATCTTATACGGTAATTTTTTACCTTAAATTAATCATTCTCAGAACTTACGCAAAGAAACCCGGTTTCTACAGTAAATCATTGTTTTTAATACCAAATTCAAGAAAGGTTGTTACAGCATTAATTTGTCAACTATTACTATGCAGATAAAACCACTGTAGTAATATTTTATGAAATTGGTATAACACATAAATATCTAGGAGAAACTGGGTTTCTCAGTTTGCCTGCGTAAGTCCTGCATTCTATAAATATATCATTTATTTCTATTTTTAGATCTCTGAATGATTGACAAATTAACATAAATCTGATATTAATAATTTCTGATTGATTGGCTAATTTAAGATGTGGCAACCTCAGGACAAACAGTCAACCTCAAACATTGAAAAATCTCAACTAAAAAAATTACTAATTCTTCTATTTCCTGCAACTATTTGGCTATTAATTTTCTTCATCATCCCGTTAGTAATTGTTTTAATTTATAGCTTTCTAGAACGAGGTACTTATGGTGGTGTTATTTGGAAATTTACTCTAGATAATTATCAACGACTAGGTCAAGGAATATACTGGGGAATATTTTGGCGGTCTTTATTCTTTGCTTTAATTACAACTATAATCTGTTTATTAGTTGGCTACCCCTTAGCATATTTTATTGCTACTATTAGAGCACCTTGGCGTAATGTTTTGTTGATGCTAGTTGTTATTCCTTTTTGGACTAACTTTTTAGTGCGTACTTATGCTTGGATAGTCCTACTTCGGACTGAAGGAGTATTTAATATTGCCTTACAGAGTTTGCAGTTTACAGATGAGCCTTTAACTCTTTTATTTACACCCTTTGCTATTACTATTGGCCTGGTTTATGGCTACTTACCATTCATGATCTTACCTTTATATGCCACAATTGAACGCTTTAATTTTTATTTATTAGAAGCGGCTCAAGATTTAGGCGCTAATGATTTACGAACCTTTTTTCGTGTGGTTTTACCATTAACAATGCGAGGCATAGTTGCAGGTTGTTTACTGGTTTTTATTCCGGCATTTGGTGCTTTTATTACTCCTGATATTTTAGGTGGTTCCAAAACTATGATGGTGGGCAATCTGATTCAAAATCAATTTCTTAAAGCTAGAAATTGGCCGTTCGGTTCAGCGTTATCAATTGCCTTGATTGTAATTGTAGTAATTCCAGTTATCATCTATTTCGGCATCTGGGAAGAGAAAAATAATTAAGTATTTAGCTATTAGGGATGAGTTATAACAATTTTATCTGAAGAGTGAAATAAATGGGTCGCTAGAAGGTAGGAGCCAGGAGGCAGAAGGAACAGGAGTTAAAGCTATTTTTCAAGAAAACTATATGATTTTACATAATGATAACTCATTATCTAGGAAGTTAAAAGTATCTAAAATGAAACAAATCGATTTACTCATTCGTACTGTTGGTAAATTTGGTTTATGGCTAAATGCGACCTTGAGTTTTGCTTTTCTTTATCTACCTATTTTTATCTTAGTAATTTACTCCTTTAATGATTCTCGTTTTAATGCTGTATGGCGAGGTTTTACTTTAAAATGGTATGACAATTTATTACAAGGAGTTACGGATAATGCTGTAAGCAATGTGATAATTTGGGATGCCCTGAAAAATAGTCTTTTTGTAGCAACAATTTCAACATTACTCGCAACAATTTTTGGTACTATGATTGCTTTGGCATTAGAACGTTTTCGTTTTCCCGGACGTAATGTTTTAGAGGCTATACTTTTTTTGCCGATAATTATACCCGAAATTACTATTGGTATTTCTTTATTAGTTTTCTTTTCTTTGGGGTTTCAGTTAATCGAAAATATTTTAGGTATTCGTTTAGTTTTAGGTCTACCAACAGTAATTATTGGTCATATAGTATTTAGTATCTCTTTTGTTGTTGTAACTGTCAGAGCCCGAGTAGCTCAACTTGACCCGGCTTTAGAGGAGGCAGCTTTAGACTTGGGTGCTAATGAATGGCGAACTTTTTTTCAGATTACTTTACCTTTAATTTGGTCGGCAATTTTTAGTGCTGCTTTGTTAGCTTTTACCTTGTCATTGGATGATTTTGTGATTACTTTTTTCACTGCCGGAGTCGGTTCAACAACATTACCGTTGTTCGTTTATGGTATGATTAAATTTTCGGTGACTCCAGCTATTAATGCTATATCAACTTTGATGTTGGTAGCTTCTTTAATGTTGGTGGTCTCTGCTCTTTTTATTGATAAATTTGACGATGAAAAAAATCATAAAATCACTAAAAAAACCTAGGGAAAAGGAAAAGATACAAGTATATAAGTCTATAGGTAAAGATAGTTTAGTTAATAATTTATTTTCCATTTATGTAATCTAAAACCTTTATATAATGGTTTTATACCATATAGAAATCCTAAATATGTTGCGGGGAATCAAAAAGTAGATAAAAAAGTTAAAATTCTTACCTGTTAACTGTTGCCTGTTGCTTGTTTTTTAAAAATAAGTAAGATTTTTTCCACAAATAAAATAGGATTGTTATAGTAGTTTTTGTTTTTCTTATCTCAACTGTTTCATTTCAGATAGCTATGTCTATAATTTTTCCTTTTGGTTCAATTTTTTGTCTTTATTTCTTCTTGTTTTGGTATAACTATGAAAAAAATTATCACTTTTTTATTGGCATTTACAATCGCATTAATTTTCCCTATTGCTTGCAGTAATAATCCCAATACTTCAGAAAATAATGTTCTGAATATATACAATTGGTCTACATATATTGCTCCTGAAGTAATCACTGATTTTGAGAATAAATTTAATGTCAAAATTCAGTACGATACTTATGAAAGCAACGAAGACCTCTATGCCAAAATCAAACCTGGAAATCCTGGTTATGATGTAGCTTTTCCCGCTGATTATATGGTGACAATTATGGCATCTGAAGGACTGCTGGAAGAACTGAATAAACAGAATATTCCTAATCTAAAAAATCTCGATGATAAATTCATTGATCCTCCATACGATCTGGGAAATAAATATAGTGTTGCTTACCAATGGGGCACAATGGGAATAGGTTATAATATTAAAGCAACCGGGGGTGAAATTAATAGTTGGTTCACTATGTTTGATGAGAAATTTAAGGGTAGAATAGCCTTATTAGATGATATGCGTAGTAGCTTTTCCATTGCTCTAATTTCTCTTGGTTATAACCCTAATACAACTAACCCTAAAGAAATTACTAAAGCGAGAGATTTTCTGATTAAAAATAAACAGGCGATCGCTGCTTTTGCGCCAGATACTGGTCAAAATTTATTAGACCAAGGCGAAGTAGATCTAACCTGTGAATGGAGTGGAGATATTTTCCAAGTTATGAAAGAAAATCCTGACCTTCGTTATGTTATTCCCAAAGAGGGAAGTATTATCTTGACTGATAATATGGTTATTCTCAAAGGAAGTAGAAATAAAGAGCTGGCAGAAAAATTTATTAACTTTATTCTTGAACCAGAAATAGGAGCAAAAATATCTAATTTTATTAAGTATGCTACCCCAAACCAAGCAGCAAAAGACCAAGGTTTAATCGAAGCTGCTGACCTGAATAACTCTGCTATTTATCCACCACCAGAATTATTTGCTAAACTTAATTATATTCAAGACCTTGGTCAAGGTACAATTTTATATGATGAAGCTTGGACAGAAGTTAAATTAGGAGTTGGTAAATAGTAATTTTTAAGTAAGCATTTAGTCATCAGCTAGGCTCCTAGGTCGGAACCTCTTTATCCACCTATGAGTTGTTGACTTTTTATTAGATACTCAGGAGGAATTAGTTTCTAAGAAGAATTAAAAGTCAGGAGTTAGCGCTATAGCAGTTTCCAGCAAATTTGGAACACACTCATTTGAATAAAGTCCTTGTAGGGACCTTCTGTGTAATATCTCTACTGTGGTCTACCATGAGAAAACTACTTAAAGCATTTGATTTTACACAATGATTTAGAATTACTATATGCCAAAGTATTCTGTCTGCTTTTCCTTCTTTTTTTGAGGATATAATCTGATAGTTAAATAAAATTTTTTAGAAAAAAACTATTATGACTTTCAAAATTTTGAGCTTAGACGGCGGTGGAATTCGTGGAGTAATATCTGTGAGAATAATTCAAGAAATTGAACAACAGATTCAAAAACTCAAGGGTCAATCTTTAAATGAATACTTTGATTTAATTTCTGGTACTTCTACGGGGGCACTAACAACTGCAGCACTCGCTGTTGGTATGAATACCAATCAAATTATGAATATTTATAAGCATGAAACACAGGAAATTTTTCCTTATCGAAGTCGCTTATGTCCAGAAAGACTCCCCTTAATTGCTAAATGTGGAATTTCTGCTCCTAAGTTCTCTAATGAAGGTCTAATTAATGTGATAAAAAGGTATTTAATTAAAAATAATATACCAATAAAAATGAAGGATGTAGTTAAACCATATATTTTGATGGTAGCTTATAATATGTCTACAGAAGAACCTACTTTTTTTGTTAATAAAGATTGCCAAGATAGTCTCTGGTATTCTGATATTCCTTTGTGGGAAATATGTGTATGCTCTGCATCTGCACCTACTTATTTTCCACCTTATGAATTAAAAGATAAAGGAGAAAGTTATGCCTATGTTGATGGAGGAGTAGCAGCAAATAATCCTACTTTAGCTGCAGTTAGTCATGCTATTAAACTAGGTTATAAGCTTGAAGAAATTTCTGTAATTTCTATTGGCACAGGTAAGAATACTAAGACTTATAAATTTACAGAAATTGTCGATTGGGGTTTAGCTGATTGGGCAATTCCTTTGTTCAGTGTAATATTGAATGCTCAAGGGAAAACTGACAACCTATTATCTGAACAAATCTTAGGATTTTATAATACTAGCATTTATCTACGTTTGCAGTTTAACTTAAATAAAATTAGTAATTCTTTTGATGATGCTAGACCAGAAAATATTCGGAAGCTTATTGAAGCGGCAGAGTCTTTCTTAGATTATGACAAAGTTAATTATATAAAAATCAATAATCAACCAAATCATATTTCTGTCAAGTCAGCGATCGCTAAATTTATCACTAATTATTAATAAATGGAAAATATAGCAGTCAATCTCATCAATATTACTAAGATATTCCCTAGTAAAAATCAAAAACAATTGATCGCTGTAAATAATATCAATCTCCAGATAAAAAAATCTGAATTTTTTTCTCTACTCGGTCCGTCTGGATGCGGTAAAACTACGACATTGAGAATGATAGCTGGTTTTGAAATTCCCAAGTCTGGAGAAATTTATATTCAAGGCAAATTAATAGGAAATAGTCCGCCATTTCATCGGCCAGTTAACACAGTTTTTCAGAATTATGCTTTATTTCCCCATCTCACAGTGGCAGAAAATATTGCTTTTGGATTAGAAATGGAAAATCTCCCGCGCCTAGAAATAAATCGTCGGGTAACTGATACTTTGGCTCAAGTAAAATTAATAGATATGCAAAAGCGTTATCCCCGACAATTATCTGGTGGACAACAACAAAGGGTGGCTTTGGCCAGGGCATTGGTTAAACAACCAGCAGTGTTATTATTTGATGAACCTTTGGGTGCTTTAGATTTAAAGTTACGCAAAGAAATGCAATTGGAATTAAAGCAAATGCAGCAAAGGTTGGGTATTACTTTTATATATGTTACTCACGACCAAGAAGAAGCTTTAACTATGTCTGACCGGATAGCTGTTATGAACCAAGGAGAAGTTTTACAAGTGGGAACTCCGGTGGAGATTTATGAACAACCAAAAACTCGTTTTGTGGCTGAATTTATTGGGGAAAGTAATTTTTTAACTGGGCGAATAATTGCACATCAAGAGGAGCAAAGTATATTGTTAATAGATGAATATTTACGTTTGTTAATACCCTCTTTTAATCTGCCAATCGATACAGTTATTACTTTAGTTGTGAGACCGGAAAAAATCGAAATATTACCGCTGAATTTTACCGTAGAGTCTTATTTTTACGGCATCATAGAACATTTGGTTTATATTGGCACAGATACTCGTTATATTGTGGGTTTAACTGATAAAATTAAGATAGTTATCCGCCGACAAAATATTAGTTATTTTTATCGGAGTCAATATTCTGTTGGTGAGAAGGTTAAAGTTAATATTCCTCTGGAAAATATTAGTATCCTGGAAGAGAATTTGTCAGAAAAAGAAAGGTTAAAGTTGGGAAAATTTAGAAGTTAGATATAGTTTGGTAAAGGCAGTAGTAGACTAGGCAGCTATCATGGCTGTTTATTATGGTAGCAGTTTTGGAGTTAATGAGGTACAAAGTTTTAGGACTTTAGGGGATAGGTAGCAGCATGACCTGGGATTTATAGGTTTTAGAAATAACCTCTAATACCAATATCGGAACAATATAATTTTCTTCCCAAAGAACATATATTACCGAAAAATTGTATTACCGAAAAATTGGGTTTATTAGCGGTTTTAAAATTGATGAACTACATCATCATAACCAAAAACTTGTAGGGACGTTGCATAAGGGCGTCCCTACTGTGGTCTACCAACATGAAAACTGCTGATAGCTTCGCCCTTCTGGAACGACTTTTTAGTTGATTTTTTTTCACAGGTTATGCTATCATGCCTTCTGGTTTACAAGAAACATATTAGTCGCGGGAGGGCATACCGAGACAAAAAACTGATGGGTCGGCAAGTGTAAGACTACTGCCAAAGTAGCGGCAGCCTGTGAAACGTCAACCCTCCGAGGAGCTACGGCTCGGTAGGAGTCCCCGTGCCTTTAGGCCGCGGAGGATGTCAGTATTCAGCAATAAAACCCCGTCTTTAAGAACGGGGCATTGATTGAGAAAAGAAATGTATTTTCTACTTCTAAATACGGAGGAAGAAAAGTCTTATCAGGAACAGGTCAAATAGTAATTGCTAATTAAATTATTAGGACTGCTCCAAACTAACCAAAAAACGGGGTTTATGACCCCGATTTTTGTTTTTCAAACTACTAAATTTCCTAGATAAGCTGGGTTTATGTCTAAGTACTGTTATTTTACAATTATATTTTGGTCGACAAAAATATCTTGCCAACTAAATCATATTTTTGTCGATGATTATAGTGTTTTCATCGTTTGTAGTAGGGCTTTAGCTCTTCCCCTCAAATATGCTGGTTTTGGAGTGTTATAAAAAAACTGGATTTAGTAGATGGGATTTTTAATACAAACCCAGTTTCTATACTTTATTTATATCGATACTACTAGATTTGATATCAAATACTTACAGGGTATTTTTCAGGGGCGATCGCCTAGAGATTTTATAATAAGTCGCGATCGCAACTTATTTCCATAAATTATAAGTTTTTATTGGTTTGACTTTGAACTTGACCTATAACTACAACTGTTCTGGATCAATGCCAAGAGAACGTAACATTTGTTCAAGTTGTTCAACTCGTTGTCGTTGTTGTTCAGCTCGTTGCTGTTGTTGTTCAGCTCGTTGTCGTTGTTGTTCAGCTCGTTGCTGTTCTTGTTCAGCTCGTTGCCGTTCTTGTTCAACTCGTTGTCGTTGTTGTTCAGCTCGTTGTCGTTGTTGTTCAGCTCGTTGCTGTTCTTGTTCAGCTCGTTGCCGTTCTTGTTCAACTCGTTGTCGTTGTTGTTCAGCTCGTTGTCGTTGTTCAGCTCGTTG
>JAKQYE010000144.1:13180-16617 GCA_023356605.1 Trichodesmium sp. MAG_R02
AGTTTTTATTGGTTTGACTTTGAACTTGACCTATAACTACAACTGTTCTGGTTCAATGCCAAGAGAACGTAACATTTGTTCAAGTTGTTCAGCTCGTTGCTGTTGTTGTTCAGCTCGTTGCTGTTCTTGTTCAGCTCGTTGCTGTTGTTGTTCAGCTCGTTGCTGTTGTTGTTCAGCTCGTTGCTGTTGTTGTTCAGCTCGTTGCCGTTCTTGTTGAGCTCGTTGCTGTTCTTGTTGAGCTCGTTGCTGTTGTTGTTCAGCTCGTTGCCGTTCTTGTTGAGCTCGTTGCCGTTCTTGTTGAGCTCGTTGCCGTTCTTGTTGAGCTCGTTGCCGTTCTTGTTCAGCTCGTTGCCGTTCTTGTTCAGCTCGTTGTTGTTGCTGAAGTGTTTTCTCTTCTGGGGTCATGAACCTGTTCCCTTGAGAGTCATACCAATACAACCACTCTCTTTGGCAACGTTCATAACTACCAACTTCAGACCCTATCCCTAGACCAATTTCTGGCATCCACACGGGATTTCCGACCTGAGGTTGGTATACTCCATTTCGTAAATGATATACTTCAAATCGTTTGTGTTTGTCCCGCTTGGAATAATCTGGGTTATAGATGACATAATATAATACTCCCATACGAGCATAATCAATCATTTTTTGATCGTATTCATCCCCATAGGTTTTAGAAACAATTTCTAATACCAGTATGGGAACAATATAATTTTCCTCCCAAAGAATATAGGAGGGTCGCAAGTTATCATTTTTGAGTCGTGTCACTCCTAAACTGAGGAAACCATCAGGAACTATAGCAATTCTAGGATTTGACCCTGTGGTGTGGTAAATTCCCATGTTGACCCCAAAAAACCAATCTTGGCGATCGCCCCACAATAGATTTAAAATCTGTTTGAGTAGGTTAGGAATAATAACTTGTATTTCATGATCCACGGGTTTGTTATCTGAATCTGGTAATTCGTCACTTGATGGTAGATTAAGTAATTTGTTGTAGTTTACCATAATATTTTGACTGTGACATTTTGTTTAATTGTAGCAAATAATTTGATGGTTGTAGCATTACTGAGGCTAAACTACTATATCTAGTAGAATTTAAGGGCTGTTAACTCCTAGGGATGGTGTATATTTTGAGGCTGTGTGGGTAAGTTCGGAAGATTTTACTATCAGTATGGGCAAAGACTCGAAGTTTGTAGGGGTTGACATCAGATCCAAGGGTTGTGGCGATACTAATAGATAAGCTGGCTGTTAACTATTTGTGCATCTGTGGTCAAGTCTGTGTCCTAGTTCTACCCCAATTTATCGCGCAATTCTTGACATTCTTTCAATTCTGGCGCTCCTAATTCTGTTAAAATAGCTAATGCCTCATCGCAATACTGTCGTGCTGCATCTAAATTTCCTAAATGTTGATGAGCTTCTGCTATATTCTTAAGAGCTATTCCTTGGTGATGAGGGTTTCCTATCTGCTTAAATATCTCTAATGCAGCTTGTGAATATTCCAGAGATGCGGCATATTTTTCTAACTTGAGCAGAATTTCTCCCCAGTTTCCTAGAGCAATACCCTCCCCAGAGCGATCGCCTATTTCCCTAGCTATTTGTAAACGCTGCTGATAATACTCCATAGCTTTGTCATATTCTCCTTGAGAATAGTAAACTACACCCAAATGCCCCAAAGAAATACCCTCCCCATAACGGTTGCCAATTTCTTGGGCTATTTGTAAAGACTGCTGATAATACTCCATAGCTTTGTCATATTCTCCTTGGGAAGAGTAAACATTACCCAAACCCATCAAAGCAATACCCTCCCCAGAGCGATCGCCTATTTCCCTAGCTATTTGTAAATCCTGCTGATAATACTCCATAGCTTTGTCATATTCTCCTTGGGAATAGTAAACATTACCCAAATTTCCCAAAGCAATACCCTCCCCAGAGCGATCGCCAATTCCCCTAGCTATTTGTAAAGACTGCTGATAATACTCCATAGCTTTGTCATATTCTCCTTGGGAATTGTAAACATTACCCAAATTTCCCAAAGCACGACCCTCCTCAGAGCGATCGCCAATTTCCCTAGCTATTTGTAAATGCTGCTGATAATACTCCATAGCTTTGTCATATTCTCCTTGGGAATGGTAAACATTACCCAAATTTCCCAAAGCACCACCCTCCCCAGAGCGATTGCCTATTTCCCTAGCTATTTGTAAAGACTGCTGATGATACTCCATAGCTTTGTCATATTCTCCTTGGGAATCGTAAACATTACCCAAATTCCCCAAAGCATTACCCTCCCCCAAGCGATCGCCTATTTCCCTAGCTATTTGTAAACGCTGCTGATGATACTCCATAGCTTTGTCATATTCTCCTTGGGAATTGTAAACATTACCCAAATTCCCCAAAGAATTACCCTCCCCAAAGCGATCGCCAATTTCCCTAGCTATTTGTAAAGACTGCTGATAATACTCCATAGCTTTGTCATATTCTCCTTGGGAATTGTAAACATTACCCAAATTCCCCAAAGAATTACCCTCCCCAGAGCGATCGCCTATTTCCCTAGCTATTTGTAAACGCTGCTGATGATACTCGATAGCTTTGTCATATTCTCCTTTGGCCCTGTAAACATTACCTAAACCAGTTAAACAAATACCATCCCAATATTGGTCTAATTTACCTAATAGTCTACTGTAGAGTTGAATACATTCCTTATAGTAACCCCAGCTATCTAGTTGAATACGTAACTCTTCATTAACTGGCGGTACTTTAATAAAATAAATTTGCTTTGCTCGTTCCCAGTCTCCCACTTCACAAAGATGATAAAATGCTTCCAGATAGCCTTTTACCACCTCTAAATTATCATTTACTCTTTGCGGACATTTGTAGTCACTCAACCAGATAATAACAGCCTGATATTGAAGACGTTTGGAAAGTGGCTTAATGGACATAAGGCCATCAGGGTCCAGGTTCAACAATTTCAAAACAGACTCAGCAGAAGGTAGAATAACTCCACCTTGGGTATTATTTTCAGTATCAACCATCTTCCTCATCCAATTTTTTTAAATGTTCCAGTGACACACTACGAATTAAATTATTTTGCCTGAGTAGAAACTCACCACTTTCATCAACCCCCTCTTTCTCAACCAAAAAGCGATCGCATAAATTCTGCAATGCCACCTCTTGCTTTATCCATTTTTTTTAAATGTTCCAGTGATACACTACGAATTAAATTATGTTGCCTAAGTAGAAACTCACCACTTTCATCAACTCCCACATCCTCAACCAAAAAGCGATCGCGCAAAGTCTGCAATGCCACCTCTTGCTTTTTTTCATCGCACTGCCAACTTTTCAAAAGTTTCAACCAAAAACTCTCTGGCACCTCACACCTATATATTGCACCAACACAAATCAACCGATAAGCATTAATAGCATCTTTCTGCAACCGGAAA
>JAKQYE010000145.1 GCA_023356605.1 Trichodesmium sp. MAG_R02
ATCAAATAGAAACTAAACCAAGAGTCTCAGAAATAGAAAGAAGAACTGTCGCAGCAGGCCGATTTATTTTAGCTACAAATATTGAGTCGTCTTCAGACTTTCATTGCTCAGAAATACTCTGGAATTATAAAAACCCAAATTGAACGTGGTTTGGTGATTAATCATTGAGCCACAATTTTTTGCCGATAGTTTTTTTGTCAAAAAACCTGAAAGAGTAGAAACAATACTATTTATTATGTCACTGTGTTTATTAGTGTATAATCTAGGGCAAAGAGAACTGAGAAAAACTTTACTTTGAAGCAATAGTTAGCGTGAGAAACCAATTAGGAAAACTAACAAATACTCCGACATTAAGATGGATATTTCAATGCTTTCAAGTCGTACATTTATTGAGAATTAATCAATCGCCAAAAGTGGTAAATCTTACAGAAGAAAGGAGCTTGATTTTAGAGTTTTTACCCTCAAGTTGTCAAAAATATTATCTGGGAAACAATAATAAGAAGCGATAGACTTCCAGTCCGCTTCGCGAACGCACTACTTGAAGAGCTAAGAAAATTAATTGATGCGAACAACAGAACTGTAGTCCCTCCTGTATGTTCTGCTGCCAAAAGAAATCCCTGGTTTGCCCAAAATATTCATGCCATTAATTCCCATCGGTTCCTAAACAGCCCTTAATATCATGTCCAGCTGAATAGTTATAATTTGGCCTCATCCAATGCAGAGGAAAGAGGGTAGAAGGTAGAAAGGTTCCTCCCAATTGTGACTTAATTTTATACACAAACGATGCTACTGGAAATTATATATAGGGGTTACGCAAAATATGAAAATATAGTCATTTAATTTAAGAATGAAACAATTTTTCCCCTGATTTTTTTTCATAGCAAGAAACCTTTGTCTCAATCTAAAGTTAAAATACTATACCATCTGTAGGGGTTAACAGCCATTAACTCCTACTAGATATAGTGCTTGGTGCGTGAGTCCTGATATAGTTAATTTCTTCAGAGAAATTAAATCCTGCTGGCTTGGCAACACAGAGAATGTCCTTTGGCTGGGTATCTTTTAGCTGTGCTTTCAATGACCCATCTTTATCCAACAGCAACTATAAAGTCCGTCATATCGTGTTCGGTTGAATAGTTATAGTTAGAGCTTCTTTGGGGTTTTATAGCAGGATGAATTATCTGTTCACAGAAAGAGAAAGTAGAGAAAGTTAAAGATGGAATTTATCTGTTCACTCAAGATTCATCCTTATTCATCCTTTGATTCAGCAACGCCAACATTTGAAAATAAAACTTTATTTAGAGAGAGGTTTTGAAACTACCTACAACTAAGCATTAGGCTAGCTCAGTAATACTAACAATCTTCCCGCCAGTCCGATGAATGCTTTGCACAAATGAGGACATCTGAGTATAATTGATTGTCAGCTCTTTCTTGCTGAGGTGGTTCAATCTAGCTTGTGCTTTAGAGGTAGAATAAACAATGCGGAAACGCTTGCTCATATTGCCATAATTTGCTCCATTTCCTTTAGTTTTAAGTTTAATAGGAGTTGGTAAATTACTAGCAATAGAAGAGAGCAATTGAGAACGACTATTTTTGTCATTACTAGCCGGTCCAGCTAACAAGGAAAATATCCGATTAAAGGTATTATTTTTCAAACCTACTTGGGAGGTAATACTATAGGGATAAGGTACAATCCATTCTCCAAAATTTTCACTATATTCTTGACTGTCAATATAGGAGTCAATTTCAGCTTCATATCCCTGTTCGTTATAGATTTGGACATGCTGAGAAATTTCTCTTTGATCTTGAGGGGCACGGCCTAATAGATGTTTGTAGTTTAACTCAATAAAGCGATATTGATGATTACTATTAAAGAAAAGAGATTGATACAAGCTAGATTGAGCTACCTGCCGGACAAATCCCCTAACAGTAATTTCTCCATTACGCAATTGAGACTCGGCACTTGAAAGACGATTGCTTTCCATAATGTACTGATTGCCGAATATCTGTTTGTAAACTGCCCTGATTATAATCTGTATATCTTCTTCGATAGCATTATCCCGGAGTTCTAAAGGGTATACTTCAAAGGTATCTATTCCTAAAATTTTTGATGTAGCTGGCTTGATCATCCTTTTATTTATTTATTGAATTAGAAAAACACTCGGTTCTCATCATAAGTTCTTGAAACCCCATTGGCTAGAAAATCGTAACAAATATTTACTTATTTACGAATTATTACTTTCTTCCTCATAAAGCGAGACAAAACAGACATCCTTGTTAGAAACTCTTATCCAGAGTGACAAAAAATAAATTTTCAAGGAGTGCTCAATGTTAGATGCTTTTTCAAGAGCTGTAATTACAGCAGATACAAAAACTGCTCCTATTGGTGCTGATGAATTAGCTAGCCTGAAAGAATTCATTGCTCAAGGCAATAAGCGTCTAGATGCAGTGAACTTTATTACTAGCAACGCTAGCTGCATTGTATCTGATGCTGTTGCTGGTATGATATGCGAAAACAGCGGATTAATCCAAGCTGGTGGTAACTGCTATCCTAACCGTCGCATGGCTGCTTGCTTGCGTGATGGAGAAATCATTCTTCGCTATGTTACCTACGCACTACTAGCTGGTGATTCTTCTGTCCTCAACGACCGTTGCCTAAATGGTTTAAAAGAAACCTACATTGCTTTGGGTGTACCAACTGGAAGTGCGGCTCGTGCAGTGGGAATTATGAAAGCAGCAGCTGTTGCTTTTATCAATAATAAAGCCTCTCAACGCAAGATGAATGTTACTGAAGGTGATTGCTCTAATCTGGCGTCTGAGTGTGCAGGCTATTTTGATCAAGTTGTTAGTGCTATTAGTTAAAATCGCCCATTTTTTAGTTATTGAAGCTGACGAATTAACATGTTCAGCTAATCCGTTTTCATAGGAACAAAACTTTGTTATGCAATTAGTTGATGAAGTAATTTTTGCTGCTGATGCAGCAAGTCGCTTCCCTAGTAGCTTAGATATAGGGTTCTTAGCTAGTATCAAAGAATTCATTAATCAAGGCAACAGGCGTCTAGATGCAGTGGGCTCTATTACTAGTAATGCCAGCTCCATTGTATCTGATGCTATACTGGCTGGGGATGCTTCTATCCTCAACTATCATTGCTTAAATGGTTTGAAAGAAACCTAAATCGCCTTGGGTGTACCAACTGCAAGTGCAGCTCGTGCAGTGGAAATTATGAAAGCAGCAGCTGTTGCTTTTATCAAAGATCAAGCCTCTCAAAACGAGACGAATGTTACTGAAGGTGATTGCTCTAGTTTAGCATCTGAGTGTGCAGGCTACTTTGATACAGTTATTGCTGCTATTAGTTAAAATCACCTATTTTTGAGTTATTGAAGCTGACAAATTAACATTTTAACCCAATCCATTTTTTTTAGAGTAGGAGAAAAACTCAATTATGAAATCAGTTATTACCACAGTAATTTCTGCTGCTGATGCAGCAGGTCGTTTCCCTAGTAGCTCAGATCTAGAGTCCGTACAAGGTTCTATCCAACGTGCAGCAGCTCGTCTAGAAGCTGCTGAAAAACTAGGAGGTAATCTTGATGCAGTTGCTGAGGAAGCCTATAATGCTTGCATCAGCAAGTATAGTTACTTGAACAACCCTGGTGAAGCTCATTCCACACCAGTTTTTCAGCAAAAGTGCCTTCGTGATATCAAACACTATATGCGCTTAATTAACTACTGCTTAGTTGTTGGTGGAACTGGTCCTCTTGATGAATGGGGAATTGCTGGTCAACGTGAAGTTTATCGCGCTCTCAGCTTACCTACTGCACCTTATATTGAAGCTTTGACCTTTGCTCGTAACCGCGGTTGTGCTCCTCGCGATATGTCTGCTCAAGCATTGACTGAATACACTGCTCTTCTCGACTATGCAATCAACTCTCTATCTTAAATAAATTAGGAATTGAAGCGAGAATAATACTCTAGGCTTTAAAACTGGTTTAATTCTCGAAGTTTGGGGCTCTGAGTTTGTTACTTACCTAATAGCGGGCGAGCAACTAACCAAGAGTTCCTCGGCTTTTTTTGACCGGAAAATTGGGATACAAACCAAACCATTCTTGAACTAATATCAAATCCACAGTACTTATGCAAAACTACTATATCTAGTAGCAGTTAACGGCTGTTAACCGCGATACATGTGTATATTTTCATCTGCGTGCGTAAGTCCTGATTATATAGTTTATCTTCTTGGGGAAGATTGGGGAGTTGGGGAGGTAAATAGTTCATGACAAATCCGACTATCTTCACTATAACCTCATAGGACACGCCCTTCCCCGTGGCTGAACGATAGCTTAACTATTTTTATTCAAAAACCCACATTCTGCACTTCTTAACATTAAATTGATAAGTTTTATTAATATATCGTCCCAAATGCTCTCCCCCGAAAGCCTTATAGCTATGGGTATCGATTTTCACTATTATAGAGAATTGTAACTTATTTTCTCATGAAAAATTAGTTATTGATAAATTTTATTAATATTGAGTTCTAGAATGAAGATTTTTCGTATAAGTCTCTTTGAAAATGTAAATATACATAAAGATATATATAGTGGAATACCATTGTTTATGAGGGCTGGTGATGGTAATGAATCAGATAAAGCAGTATGACGTCAAATTTTAAGTGATGTGAAAAAACAAATAAAATTAGATAGTATTATGGTCTGTGATAGTGCCTTATATAGCCAAGAAAACATTAGACATCTCCAAAATAAAAATTAAGGTATAATTGTCATGAAAAATTTGTAAAAACTATATACTAATGACTCAGATATTAGAAGATATTAATAACCACCCAAAAGAAATAAAAAGAGTTATTGGGATTACCGATGAGCAATTTAAAAAATTAGTAGGAAATGCTCAAAAACTTCAATAAAAAAAAGACAGGCGATCGCTAGTCAAGAAAAAAGACTAATTAAGGCAGGAGGAGGAAGAAAAAAAAACTTAAAAGTCGAGGAAGAAATCATCTTAACTTTATACTATTTACGCCCGTAGCCCACATTCTAAATACTAGGAATATACTTTGGTGTCAGCTCATCAACAGCAAATAATATTTTTCAGGCTTTGGATAGATATATTACAAGAGTTACTGCCTAGTAGCTTGTTAGAACAATTTCAACAAAAAGAAGACGAATATTTATGGATACAAGAAATTTTAACCGAACAAGAATTAATTGTAGATAGTACAGAACAAAGCATATATAGGCCATACTGTAATGATAAACAGAAAAAATATTACTCTGGAAAAAAGAAAAACCATACATTGAAAAACCAAATAATAACGACAGAAAAAGGGACAGAAATAGTAGATGTGATTGTCGGAAAAAGAGGTCCAGAAAGCGATGTAAATTAACTCATAAAACAACAACAAAACTTTGATAAAGAACAAAAATTTCAGGGAGATAAAGGGTATCAAGGAGCAGAGAGGACTATGACACAAAAAAAAAGCCGAGAAAACAAGAAATGCCACCATAAATAAAAGAAGATAACTTGAAATTAGCTAAAAAAAAGAATATTCCTGGAACATGTTATTAGATTGCTCAAAATATTTGGAGTAGCTTGATATTGGTTGAGATTAAAAGAATATAATTATGAAAAGGTAATTTTAACAATATGTGGTTTAGTTAGACTAAGAATAGGAGCATTAATATTAGCATGAACTCTACTATATGTAGAAAAGAAGATAACAAAAACAATAGCTCAATATGATAATAATTAACAGTAACTATCTCTAACACTATAAAGTATGTAAAAAATGACTATCTGGGGGATTAGGCGCTAATTCCTTGAAAGATAGTTACAGTAAGTACTTGAGTATTTTTGGAGATGTCTATTCAATTAATCTCAAATTTAAAATGGATGACTCGAGTCCCAATAACTTTGAAAAAGACCAAGGAAATAATTGGATATTACCTGGAAAAAGTAAAAGTTTCCCCAGAAACAGACCCTAAAATTCAAGAAATAACTAGGGAATTTCAAAAAAAAGGATATAAATGGTTAGAGCAAAAAGTTACTTATGCTGGAATTAAACAAAGATGGTTAATTGTTGAAAGTGCAGAGCGCAAACAAAGTGACATCCAGAAATTAAACTCAAAAATTGAACAAGAAAAAAAGACTGCATTAAAGTTAAGAAAAAAGTTAGAAAATACTGAATTTTATACAGTTACTAAAACTCAAAATTACTTGAAATCAATCAACAAAAAACTGAAATTATGGGACGAGTAAATCTTTAGAAATCAAGTCAAAAAAATTAAGAAACCGTCTATATTCTATCATTATCAGATAAAAACTAAACCAAGAGTCTCAGAAATAGAAAGAAGAACTGTCGCAGCAGGCCGATTTATTTTAGCCACAAATATTGAGTCATCTTCAGACTTTCATTGCTCAGAAATACTCTGGAATTATAAAAACCCAAATTGAACGTGGTTTGCTGATTAATAATTGAGCCACAATTCTTTGCCGATAGTTTTTTTGTCCAAAAACCGGAAAGAGTAGAAATAATACTGTTTATTATGTCACTGTGTTTATTAGTGCATAATATTGGCCAAATAGAGCTGAGAAAGACTTTAAAAAGAACCAATAGTTAGCGTGAAAAAACAGTTAGGAAAGCTGACAAATACTCCGACATTAAGATGGATATTTCAATGCTTTCAAGTCGTACATTTCTTGAGAATTAATCAATCGCCAAAAGTGGTAAATCTCACAGAAGAAAAGAGCTTGATTTTACAGGACTTACGCAGTACCGCTATATATGGTGCCAAAAATTATCATTTTCAAGATATTGCCACTATACATAGTGCCGTTGCGTAAGTCCTGTTTTAGAGTTTTTACCCTCAAGTTGTCAAAAATATTATCTGGGAAACAATAATAATCAGCGATAGACTTCCAGTCCGCTTCGCGATCGCACTACTTGAAGAGCTAAGAAAATTAATTGATGCGTTCAACAGGGGTGTAGTTCCTCTTGTATGTTCTGCTGCCAACAGAAATCCCTGGTTGGCCCAAAATACTCATGCCACTAATTTTTTGTGTTCTATAGAATTAATTTGTTTAATTTGTTGGCTCAAAATAGTAATGATAATTCATGTATCTTTTTGTACTACATGCCGGAACTGCCGAATGTGGGATATTAGTAAAGAGCGATCGCTTGTCCGTCTGCTGCACAGAATTGTGAGACTCAATAATAAAAAGGTAACTTTGAAGGTAACTTTGAGAGAGTTACCTAACGGGACTGGCGTACAAGTAGTAATACTGAGAATATTAACTCAACTAGATACCTTAGAGTATTAAGGGTGAAACCTAAGAATTTGGGGTAAAGCGATCACTTATCTGGTATAATTACCCTCATTTGGAGTGCCACAAAATTATCAGTCTGTCAAACTGCTGAACTGGAAGACACTGGCATGAGCGATCGCTAGCCTATCCCCTGCATAGAATGGTGAGACTGGATGAAGGTAAATTAAATGGCGGACAAACGTTCTTAGAAATTTCTAGCTACTTGGTTGTAGCTAAGCTTGGACAATTGCTTTCCCAACTTTGAGATACTTGTTTTCCAGAAAAAATTCGTCAATTGCAGTTCTACCTCCCGCCCTTAAAGCAGCAATTGTTCGTTGCTTGAGACTTGGATAGCTCACGGGCTGACTTGTAAGCTTAATGGTAGATACAGTAACTATAATTACGTCAAACATCTGTTCTAGACAAATGGTATATTCTCTCCAATTTATCATCTCCTGAAAAGATTAAAAAAATATATAGCCAGAGAATGGGAATTGAAGCCATGTTTAAAGACTATAAAAATGGTAGTTATAATCTAGAATCAGCTAAGGCTAATGAAATAAGATTAAATAATTTAATTTTATTAATAGCTATTTCATACACAATTAGTTCTTTTCAAGTCCAAAAAGTTAAAAATAAAGGGGTTCAAGAATATATATCAAGAACTAATAAAAAAGGTAGAAAAGAAAGAAGGCACAGTAGTTTTTTGTAGGATTATCTATGATTTATTGGGCAATAAATGATGATTTCCATGCTAAGAATTAGTAGAAGATTTAATGAGCCAAAATAGTCATAAATTACCATATTATCAAAGGGGACTCAAAGCGATGAATAAAGTGGTTAATTAGACTGTTATTTGTGATTGACAATAAATTAATTCGTGTGAGGAGTTTAATAATATTAAATTCCACTTTCCGCACTTCAAGTATACTACAAGGGTATTTTTAAGGAAGAAGGTAGATTATAGCCTCTGTTATTGCTAATAACTATCAATAGTTTTTGTAATATATATTTTTGCTTACAAACTTCATAGTTATTATCAGGCAAAGCTTTCAATAGCATGTCTGTATACTACATTTTGACGTGCGGAATGTAAGTTATATTCTCATACAGCTTGAATAATTATTCAACTCAGATGGTGGATAAGAGTAAATTGGCGATCGCTACCTCCCAAATTCAAAATCCCATTCCTTTTAAAGTTGAATTATTATTCAACTTATTGTCTCAAATGATTACTATATCTACCATTAAGCTTACAAGTCAGCCCGTGAGCTTGGATAGACTGTAACATCAACATACAGCGGTTTTCATATGAATAAACCACAGTGTTCAAACCAACCCATGGCATCATCTTCAGTAATTTGAGCGCTCGCGCTTACTAATAACTCGATCCAATTGTTCTGAAGTTCGAGGCTGATAAGAACCGAGGAAATTTTTAAATTTTGACCAGCTAGATTCCATAGGTGACTCTCTCTGGAGAGTAGGCTGGGTGTGAATATTAATTCGGCTCCTGCTGAGTTAATCAAGTATTCAATTTCGTAGTCCTTTGTAAGTCTAAACTGTAAGGCATAGTTCAAAATAGTTTCTAGTTGACTTAATTTTATTATATTCAATTTTTGTTTCAATTTTAATTAAAACGACTATATCCCCCTTGAGAACTGTAGGTAATGTCAGGTTTTTACAGTAATACTTTTGCTTCTTGAAAGCGAATCATTTAATACTTTTGACTTTTGAAAGCGAATCATTTTTTAGGATAACTTTGTATTTTCCAGTTAATCAGATAAACCAGGGTAACTTAAAATTCACAGGACTTACGCAAAAGCAATAATTGTAGTGTAAATATCTAAAATAATTACCAAAAATCCAGCATAGATAGCGGTATTATTAAGTTATAATTCATTAAGTATTCAGGTGTAGAGGTGGGCAAAAATAAAAACGTCTATAGTAATATAGAGAAATGAATTTCAAGTCACCAGATATCTGAAAAGACAAAATTTAGAGGTACTGATAATTGATAACTGAAATGACAAACTTTACTTCCTTAGAAACAACTCCTAAATTACTTGTTGTGGCTACTGGTAATCCAGGGAAAGTTTTAGAAATGCAGGAATATATGGCAGATTTAGAGCTCCAATTACAACTAAAACCTAAAGATTTAGAAGTTGAGGAAACTGGAAAAACTTTCCTGGCTAATGCCTGTCTCAAAGCAAGTGAAGTGGCAAAAGCTACAAAAAAATGGGCGATCGCTGATGATTCAGGATTAGTTGTAAATGCTTTAGATGGCAGACCAGGAATTTATTCTGCTCGTTACGCTCCTACTGTTGCAGAACAAATAGAGCGAGTTTTGAGGGAATTAGGAGATAACCCAGAACGCCTTGCACAATTTGTCTGCGCTCTAGCTATTGCTCGACCTGACGGTACAATAGCACTAAAAACAGAGGGAATTTGCCATGGAGAAATTTTATATTCTCCCCGTGGAAATTGTGGGTTTGGTTACGACCCTATTTTTTATCTTCCTTCACAAAAAAAGACTTTTGCCGAGATTTCTCCTGAAACTAAGCGATCGCTCTCCCATCGCGGTCAAGCTTTTCAAATATTACTGCCCCAAATAAAAGCGATTTTTACCTAGTTTTCTTTTTAAGTATTTATTTACAGCAGCTCCCGAAGTTATGAAATAGTTGGATGGTTTTAGGTATTAGGGAACAGGAAAGATGGCCTGGAGGATACGAAACAATCAAAAAATACAGCAGTGCGCTTTGGCGTATTTATATCATGTCCTGTTGAATACTTATAATTAAAGCTTGTAGTAGAGCAAGAGCCTTAAGATTGTACAAATACTCTTTTTTGAGCTTTTTGTTAATTTTATTTCTTTGTTTCTTCTAACATTATATCGTGGTGGCTCCATAAGTTATGAGATTATAGTTGTGGGAAATTAAGAAAAAAAAGACTAAAACCTATATCACCTTAAAGTTTATAGTATTTTTCATTTCTACAATACTCAAAACCTTGTAGAGTAAATTTTTGAGTATTTTAAATTTGCCCAATCCCAAAAACTATATTATTTTTTATACACCTTTTATAGACCGTACTTTGAGCTATAAACTAGTTATTCTCGCTAATTAATGAGACTTGATATTAGATTTTTTTGACCCATATCCTAAAGCTAGACGCACTAATGCTGCTATAGTTTAATTTTATTAGGACTTAAGCAGTACCCCTATATATAGCGTATTTTTTGCTATAAATTCAGATGTTAACACTACTTATAGTGTCTTTGCGTAAGTCCTGTTTTATATTAAAGTCACTAACACACTCCATAATTAAATTATCAATATGCTGCACTTAATTCGGAAACTTTTCATAACAATCCTGTTATTCTTTTTATTTTGTTTGAGTAACCCATCAAATGTAATAGCTGCCACTCAATCACAAAATATTACCCCCACTCAATTAGAAGAACTACAGAATCTGTTTGATCAAGCCTTAAATGCTAGTAATAACGGTGACTTTGCCAATGCCGAACAATCATGGACTCAAATCCTAGAACAATATCCGGACAACCCTGCTATCTGGAGTAACAGAGGCAATGTCAGATTGAGCCAAAACAAAATAGAAGAAGCAATATCCGATTATGAAAAAGCAATAGAAATTGTACCCTTAGCTCCCGATGCCTACCTAAATCGTGGTATAGCTTATGAAAGACTCAAAAAATGGTCAGAGGCGATCGCTGATTACAATCAAGTCATAGAATTAGACCCAAAAGATCCAGTTGCCTACAATAACCGCGGAAATGCAGAAGGAGGACTAGGAAAATGGGAAAAAGCCACTGAAGATTACAAGAAAGCTTCTGAATTAGCTCCTGAATATGCCTTTGCTCTTGCCAATTATTCTTTAGCTCTTTACCAAATTGGACAAACTCAAAAAGCAGTACAAACCATGAAAAGTCTCGTTCGTAAATATCCTAACTTTGCTGATATGCGGGCTGCCTTAACTGCTTGTCTCTGGGAACAAGACAAAAAGGGAGAAGCAGAGAGTAACTGGGTAGCTGCTGTAGGATTAGACCCTCGCTATCAAGACCTTGATTGGGTAACTAATGTGCGTCGTTGGCCACCTAAATTAATTAATAGTTTGGAGAAATTTATCAAAATAGAGTAGATTAGTTATTCATTTCCCAGACACTTGTCTGGGAAAGTCTAGCAGTTGGAAAAAAGGTGAGGACATTCTCAAACCCTGGAATTTAGTCCACACTGCAAATTTAATTTTGCGCCTTCCCACCTTTTGACTTCTTATTGTGGTAACCACCCTGCACTCAAAAGCACAGTTAAACCCATAAATACCACAGACAAAGTCCAGGTAATTCGATTTAAAGTTATCTCTGCACTCTTAGTGCTAGTAAATAATTGAGCTTGTCCACCAATACCACCTATCCCATCACCTTTCGGGCCGTGTAACAAGACAAACACAATAATACCAATAGCGGACATAACCCAGATAATTTGCGCAAGTTGAACGACATTCATAATATTCTGATTATTTAATTACAGTTAAAAAAATTGACTAATACCTTAGTGTTGAAGAAGCTTACAAACCAACTCGTACAGGAGTACGATTTTGTTTTAGCTCATACTCTGCCTTATTAATCATTGACTTTCCAGTCATTTCAGAAGGTTGAGGCAGATTGAGAATTTCCAAAATGGTTGGTGCTATATCTGCCAAACAGCCATCTTGTCGTAATGATACTTCTGTACCATGGCCAGGAATTTTGCGTCCTTCTCCTTCTATCAGTATAAATGGCACCGGATTCGTAGTATGTGCTGTCCAAGGGTTGCCACCTTGATCCATCATATATTCAGCATTTCCATGGTCAGCAATTATTATTGCTACACCACCCACTTTACTAATACTCTCTAAAAGTTTTCCAAGACTTTGGTCAACTGTCTGAATTCCATGTATAGCAGCATCCATATTCCCAGTATGACCCACCATATCAGGATTGGCATAATTAATCACGATTAGAGAATAGATTTGCTTTTTCACTGCAGCGATCGCCACTTCTGTCACATCTTTTGCAGACATTTCTGGTGCTTCGTCATATTGAGCTACCATTGGACTTTGAACCAATTCTCGGTCTTCTCCTTCAAATGGTTGCTCCAAACCCCCATTAAAAAAATAAGTTACATGAGCATACTTTTCAGTTTCCGCAGTACGGAACTGACGCAAACCATGCTGGGAAATTACCTGTCCCAGGATATTATTAAAATTTTGAGGTTCAAAAGCCACTAAAACTGGCAAACTAGGACTATACTGAGTGAAAGTTAAAAATGTCAATGGCTGAATTTGTCGGCGCTCAAATCCATTAAAATCTGGATCTACAAAAGCTTGAGTTAATTGACGAGCGCGATCTGGGCGAAAGTTAAAGAAAACTACAGCATCTCCAGGTTCTATAGCTCCAGGAGTTACTCTAACTGGGACCACAAATTCATCCGTTATGCCTTCAGTATAATACTTTTCGAGTAATTCTGAAGCAGAACGACCTATTCCATAACCATCCTTAGTCATTATTTCATAAGCTTTGTGAATTCGGTCCCATCGTTTATCCCGATCCATTGCATAATAGCGACCACTAATTGTAGCAATTCTGCCTACACCAATTTGATTAGTATGGCATTCTATCTCTTTAATTACCTGAACTCCTAACTTAGGATTTGTATCACGTCCATCAGTAATGACGTGAATACAAATATCAGAAATTCCTTTTGCTTTAGCCATATCCAGTAAACCTAATAGATGGTTTATATGGGAATGAACTCCTCCAGGGGAACATAAACCCACTAAGTGTAGTTTAGAATTACGCTCTATTACATTCTGGCAAATCTTTACAATAGCTTGGTTTTGTGCTATCAAGCCATTTTCTACCGCATCAGAAATTCTGACTAATTCCTGGGGAACAACTCGCCCCGCTCCGATATTTAAGTGACCAACTTCTGAGTTACCCATTTGACCTTCCGGTAAACCCACAGCTTTCCCAGAAGCTTGAATTAAAGTTCTTGGATAAGCTTGCCAAAGACTATCCATATTAGGTGTCTCACCCATAGCAATAGCATTTCCATCTTTGTCTTCTCGATAACCCCAACCATCTAGAATAATTAGTACAACCGGAGATATAGAACTATTATTCATAATTTGTTACCTTTTATGCCTCATCTCGGTTTGATAATGAACAATCTCAAAATACTATACTTGAGTATTTTTTTTCTATGATGAGATTGATTTTCTTAAAATATAAGTTATATTATTTCTTGACAGAAAAGATTACCAGTCACCTATAAACTTTATGTTTTACCCTGCCCTTATAGTTGACTTTAATTGTGTCTGATATATTTATAAGAATTGCAAAACTGGAAATTACTAGGAAAAAATTAAAATCTTTGCCTAAAAGGTAAGAGCAGTAAATCTTGTTAAATTATGAAAAATGATTAAATTATGGTAATAATTCAGCTATTAGCAATAAAAACATTTCTTAAAGCTACATTATCGGGAAATTATAAAACTATTTTTTTATAGAGACAATTAGGGTGGAGAAATAGGAGAGGTGAGGGAGAAAAGTGTCTAATTAAACAAGTTTACACTCCTGAAGTACCCAAATTTGCACAGGCATAACTTCTATATTTTATCTAGTTTTATTTTAAGTAAGGTGCTGATCAAGCAGAACTCTTAAATATGAGGTTTAAATGAATATAGATTTAAGATCAAGGGAGCCAGCTTTTATAGTCAAATTTAATCATATAGTAATCCCAAATAGGTCCTAACAGATATATAGTCATTTTAATAAAGAATTAAGACAAGTATTTCTTCTTATAACTCGCGTTTGCTACAGAAAAGGTTTTCCGTCTCTTTTTGAAATGATTATAATAGTAAAAATAACATTTCCAGAAGAAAGACAAAAAATGAATATTATAGATGAACTAGATGATTTTATAAATCAGACAAAAGAGACCAAAGAAATAACAAGAGCCTAGGGGGAAAAAATAATTTTGTTGGGAATATTCTGCTATGAAGACAAAGAATTATTAGAGGTTTCTCACAGTTTCAGGTGTGAAATTGAAAAACCAAGCACTTTTTCTTGACGTAGAAAGTTTAAGGTTTCAGCTATAGTCATTTTAATAAAGAATTGAGACAAGTATTTATTGCTAGAACTAAGTTTCAGCAGAAAGAGTTTTCCATTCTTATTTTAAATAACTATATCTTGGAATAAAAGGTCACATTAATGCCAGTCTAAAAATAGAAAACAATTAAGTACTTGAGAGAACAAGATTATCTGAGACTATCAGACTTGTAAAACTATATGAAATGACTTAATGTAGTTTTTGAGTCTAATCAAAGTTATTATAACTTACTTAAAAGACGGAAATAAGTAGGCAAAAGACTCAAAAAAAGAATCCCGTAAAAAATGATGAATTAGTGAAAGCAAGAAAAAAGAAATAAAGGAGACATTTTCAAAATAGCAACCACAAATAGAACCTATAATCCACATTCCGCACTTCTTAATATTCAATTGATAAGTTTTATTAATCTATCGTCCTGAGTTCTCTCCCTGAAAGCTTTATAGCTATAGACATTAATTTTTACTGTTACAAAGAATCGTAACTAATTTTCTCATGAAAAATTAGTTATTAATAAACTTTATTGATATTGAGTTCTAGAACAAAGATTTTTCCTATAAGCCTCTTTGAAAATATAAATATACATAAAGATATGCGGAATGTCGGCTATAGTAGTCCGGACATAGGTTCTGGCAAAATTCCATAATGAAAAAGTTTAGGAAAGTCAAATATTTGACCATCTGCAAAAAATTTAAATCGCCACTTAACTATTTTAAAAGAACTGCAAAGATGATAGAATGCATTAATAAAATTTTTTGTTTGTAACCAAATATCTTCTACGGGGTTTTGTTCTGGAGCATTCGGAACAAATGAGCGTACAATTTATCAAGCATTTTTCTTCGGGTTTTTATTGATTAATTAACATCAAATATTCTCGAAAATCTTGAGAGTTATGATAACTTCCACCGTCCCCAAATATTGCCAATCTTTTTCCTGACCTTTGCTCTTTTAAATATTTAACAAATTCCATCGCATTTTCTGTATTTTCACTTCTTTAATTTTTGCACAATAAATTCCTTAGTTTGATAATTTTTGGCTCCATAATAAGTTGGTCTTTCAAATTCATTTTTAATCGGAATTTCTATTCTTTTGTCTCTGCTTGCCTAAGTATAGCTTTATAGGGACCCGATAATAGATTACATTCATCAACCATAAACACTACAAGCTTTTCAGATTCTATTTTCTGGTTGCCATTCAGTCAATAGTTCCTCCCTAACTTTTTTTTGCTTTCACTAATTCATCATTTTTAGCAGGATTACTATGAGTGAGTTTTTTTCCAAGTTATAGTCATTTCAAATAAGGATGGAAAACTTTTTCTGCACCAAACGCGAGTTATAGAAATAAATACTTGTCTCAATCTAAATCAAAATGACTATATTCCCGCTTCTTTGAGTAAGTTATAATAACTTTGTAAGATGTTAAAAACTACATCATATTACTTATTTAAATATTTTTGTAAATCTGACAATCTTAGGTGATTTTGTGCCCTCATTCACTCAATTATTTGCCCTTTTTCGACCGCCTTTAAGTAACCTTCTGTTCCAATAGAATTGAAGCTTTGAACTTTCTACGCCATGAAACAGTGCTTGATTTTTCCATTCCCTAATAAAACTACTGAGTTACATTTAATAATGCTTTAACCGACATTCCGCAAATCTTCATATATGGTCATCTCAAAAAGAGATGGAAAACTTTTTCTGCACCAAACGCGAGTTATAGCAAGAAATACTTGTCTCAATCTAAATCAAAACGACTATATCTTTATGTATATTTACCAACTCTACCTACCCTTCCTAAAATACAAGTTCCTATTACTTGGCGACAAAATACTAGAAGAGACGATAGTTTAGACATCGCCCAACAAAGCCTTAGAAGACCATCACCCATTACTTCAGTATTTGAACCTACAACTTTGTATTTTTAGAACATGCTTGTTAATTTGAACATTTTACGATTCAGTCAAATTATTGCTATCCT
>JAKQYE010000146.1 GCA_023356605.1 Trichodesmium sp. MAG_R02
TCTCAGATTTTAGCCAACAGTTACAAACCCCACCCCAGATGGCAGCATACAATTTGTCGGTTTCGGTACCATCATAATATTGTTGAGCAATTTTTACTGCTTCTGTCATTTATCTTCTCCTCTAACACCTAAAAACCTAACACCTAACACCTAACACCTAAAACCTAACACCTAAAAACCTAAAAACCTATATATTAGGTATTACTCTTTTAATTTCCATTTCATAGTAACTTCCATTTGCGCTTCTGCACCAGCTTTTACCAATATTGGTACACCAGCATCAGAATCTAAAGTAATTGACAATTTCATTTCAAATTCATTAGGTTTAATATTGTCGCCCATTTGGTTGACACTTTCTATAACTTTAGCTGCACAATTACGAGTTAAAGCCAAACCATCCCCAAATAAATCCTTTGCCGCCTCAATAACTTTTTTTCCCGCATTACCTCGAAACACAGGTTTAGTATCATCTTGAACTTTAAAATCATCATTAACCTGAATATAAATTTCAATTTCTTGATCGCCAATTTGGCTAATAGTTTTAGCAATTGCCACAAATTATATCCTCCAAAAACTAACAGTATAACTCACCCACAGAGTTTCCGGGGTTAAAGAATCCCTGGTTGTCACATAAGCACAATCAATATTGAGGATCCATCACATCCGACTATACCATTGAAATAAAACCTCTGACAACATCATAGAGTCATGACGAACAAAGCCAGTCTGTTCATCCTCATACATCACGTTAGTCAAAAGAATTTTCCGCCCCAAAATTTTAACTGCTTCTCGGTCAAGAAAAACCGGATGAGAATCTTCTTGAGCATACTTAATTAATGCTTGTCCCGAAGGGCTTTTTCCCTGTACTAGAACAGTATCAAATAATCTTTGACCACAAGCAAGATCAATAGCACGAATATGGTCAGCCACACTATATCCAGTAGTTTCTCCAGGCTGAGTCATAATATTACAAATATAAATACTAGGAATATTTTTCGAAGCGATCGCGTTAGCAGTACGCAGAAGTATCGCCTCAGCAATTTCAGGTACTAATAAATTAGGAATAACGCTAGTATATAAACTACCAGGACCAATAATAATATAGTCAGCTTCCTTTATAGCTTGCAAAACCTTAGGCAAAGCCGGAGGATTTTCAGGAGTACAGCCAATTTTAACAATTTTCCCCCCGGCTTCAGTAATATCAGACTCCCCCTCAATGCGTCTTCCATCAGCTAACTCCGCCCACAAATACACATCAGCAAGAGTAGCAGGCAAAACCTGACCTTGGACAGCTAAAACTTTTGAACTAGCAGCAACAGCCCGTTCCAAATCTCCCGTCACCTCACTCATAGCCGTCAGAAACAAGTTGCCAAAACTATGGCCCACCAAACCATCACCAGCCCGGAACCGATACTGAAATAATTCAGTTAATAACTTTTCCTCGTTAGCTAAAGCTGCCAAACAATTCCGAATATCTCCTGGTGGGAGTACCCCTATTTCTCGGCGCAACCTACCAGAAGAGCCACCATCATCAGCCACTGTGACAATAGCAGTAATATTTGCACTATAACCCTTGAGACCCCTTAATAAGTGGGAAAGACCAGTACCCCCACCAATAGCTACAATTTTGGGACCTTTATTTAATCGTCGATGAGTGAGTAACCGATCTACAAGTTGTTCATCTCCCTCTGGCATTAACGCTTGGGTAATAGTTTTTAAACTGCGGTTTTGGCCTAAAAAGATTAAGAGTAAACCAGCAAGGATAATTATAGGGCCAGAAATATACTTAGGGACTATTGTTGTTACCCACCCCAGAAATTCCCTAATTATTTGTAGGATGTAAAAAATAGGAGTCATTCCAGTCCATATTGCCAGTCCTAAACTAGTTAGTAGTACACCAGCAGCACTTAAAAGTAACCACCGTTTGAAAAATAATCCAGGGGCGAGCCATTTAAACCATTGACTAATTATTTGAGAGTTACTCTTTTGACTTTTTTTAATGAAGAAGTTTTTTTTTAGAAAGATGCGTAGGGTTTTCTTGAATAAACCAGTTGACATAAGAATTTTTATAAAAATATAATCTACATGAAAACAATTCTGGCACTATTATGACTATTCAGGACTAATTTTGTTTGAGATGAAATGTTGCAAACTCAGAATATTTATGGAGAACATAAGGATATCCTAAGGTATTTCCCTAGTCCTATATAATATAGTCTGAAGAAAGTCAATTTCTAATCTATGAACAATGAACCTTTAATTCAACTCAAGGGAGTTAGTAAGTCATTCGGACAAAATGTTGTCTTAGATGAAGTAGACTTAACTATTTATCCCGGGGAGGCATTAGCTATTATTGGTCCATCGGGAACTGGTAAATCTACAGTTCTGAGAATTATTGCTGGTTTATTGACTCCTGATGCTGGGGAGGTTTATGTGCAGGGAAAGCAACGGATTAGATGGATGGATGATTTAAAGGATCCAATAACTATTGGTATGGTCTTCCAGAATGCAGCTTTGTTTGATTCTTTGACAGTAGAAGAAAATGTCGGTTTTCTTTTATATCAACATTCTAAGTTGTTACGCTCCCAGATTCAGGCATTGGTTGCCCAGAAGTTGGAAATGGTTGGTTTGGGTAATATTAGCGATCGCTATCCGGATGAGCTATCTGGTGGGATGCGTAAACGTGTTAGCTTTGCTAGAGCAATTATTACTAATCCGGAAAATCCCCATCAGGATCCAAATATGTTATTATATGATGAACCTACCGCTGGCCTAGACCCTATCGCTTCCACTGTTATTGAGGATCTAGTTCGTCACATACAATATGTGAATGGTGGTTGTAACAGTTATGTTATGGTAACTCATCAGCACAGTACTATTCGTCGCACGGCAGACAGAATTGTATTTCTTTACCAGGGTAAGGTGCAGTGGGAAGGTACTGTAGATGAAATTGATACTGTGGATAATCCTCTGGTCAAACAATTTTTTACGGGTAGCGTGGATGGCCCAATTCAGGTTGTGGGTTAATAAAGTTATTTCAGTTATTAATTATTAGTTATAACATACAGTTTGGTAATATAATATATGTTTATATTCTATATTACTTTAATCTCCCCATCTCCCCATCTCCCCATCTCCCGACCTCCCCACCTCCTAATCAGTTATTAGTACTTAGCAGCCCTCAGCATCCCCATTGAAATATGTATGGCGAATATTTTTTCCCGTTTTTGTTATAGGGATAAGAAAGTCACAAGTATGATGTGAAAATTGGCACATAAGGGGAATAAAAAACTAAAGATATA
The DNA here is from genome assembly GCA_023356605.1 of Trichodesmium sp. MAG_R02. Classification (GTDB taxonomy): domain Bacteria; phylum Cyanobacteriota; class Cyanobacteriia; order Cyanobacteriales; family Microcoleaceae; genus Trichodesmium. The sequence goes on from JAKQYE010000146.1 coordinate 3,303, forward strand.
TATTATACCATACATTTATTAATTATCAAGTAATATTTTTAGGTTTCAATATAATAAAAGCTTTTTGGGGAAATTATGCGATCGCGAACAGCTAGAGAAGGTTCAGTAGGTTTATTAACTCTATTAGGGCTAGGTTTGTTTGGGGCCTTAATACTATGGCTCAAAGGAGTAGAATTAGGGAAACGTAGTTATAAATTTATAGTTGAATTTGAAAGTGCATCTGGTATTGAGTTAGGTACATCAGTTAGGTATCGAGGTATTGATGTGGGAAAAGTCGTAAAAATCAAACCAGGGTCAAATGGAGTAGATATTACCCTAGAAATTAAGCCAGAAGATTTAATTATGCCTCGTGATGTATATATTCAAGGTAATATATCCTCATTTGTTGGTACCGCACAAATAGATATTATTCCAAGAAGTAGAATACCAGAATCAGAAGTTTCTGCTAGTGCCTTATCATCTAATTGTCCTGAAATAATTATCTGTAATAATGACCGTTTACAGGGAGATGCAGGAGTAGAAATGCAACAATTATTAAGAGCAGGAATACGTTTAATTGACCTCTACAGTGACCCAGAGTTATTTAATAATGTGAAAATAATTGCTGAAAATACGGCTAATGCTTCTGCTGAAGCTTCTAAATTAGCAAAAGAACTTTCTGATTTATCGGCAACTATTAAAAAAGAAATGGAAGGTTTAAGTCAATATTTAAAAGAAGATATTGATAATATAACAGGAATTATCCGCACAGAAATAGGTGGTTTAACTCAAACACTAGAAGGAGAAATTGGAGGTTTGACTCAAACATTAGAAGTAGAAATTAGTAGTTTAGCCAATACAGTAGAAAAAGACTTAGATAGTTTGACTAAAACCTTAGACAGAGAAGTGAATGATATCTCTAATCAAGTAACAGTAGTGACTGAGACCATGACAGAATCTACAAAAAAAGTTTCTTCTGCTGCAGTCGCTTCAGCAAATTCTGTAGAAGAAGTAGCCAATAAATTTAGTTTAACAGTAGAGCAGATTAATGCAATTATTAATACAAATCGTTCAACTCTAGTTGCAACTCTAGATAATATCGAAAAAACAACTGAAGAATTAGCAGTTCTAGTGGCAAGTTTAAGTCCGATGATTAGTGAGTTAGAAAGAGGAGAATTTATTAGTAATTTAGAAATATTATCAGCCAATGCAGTAGAAACTTCTGCGAATTTACGAGATTTTTCTACTAATTTAAACAGTCCAACAAACATAATTATGTTGCAAAAAACATTAGATTCAGCTCGAGCAACATTTGAAAATGTGCAGAAAATGTCATCAGATTTAGATGATATAACAGGGGATGAAAGATTTAGGAAAAGCCTCAAAAAAATTATTAATGGATTAGGGGATTTATTTTCCTCAACAAAACAGTTAGAGAGGGAAACTCGGATAGTAAAAAATATTGAAAGTTTTCTGAAAGAGAGTAAGAGTTCAGAGATTAGTAAATTGACAGAAAGTAATGAGTAGCTGTGAGGTTTTGGATGTGAGGTTTTAGGTTGAGATAGAATAGGAATATTACTATTTTTACTAATATAGCCTTGTAGCAGTTTTCAGATTTCAAGAATATAAATATTTTTGGTTTAAAGACAGAAGGCAAGAGGCAGAAAGCCAGGATTTTTGTAATCATGAAGTGAAAACCGCTATGAATATTTCTATGCCGGAAGACTCCCCAAATAGCTATTAGCTCTAGTCAGAACTTTTGGTTATAAAAGATTTCAATTTTATCAATATCAAACGCACTTTTTCGTGGTGTTATATTTTATATGACGAATATTAAGAGTGGAGTTGATCGCTAATCATGGTTGAAATTAACTAATATTATATCCGGATAATTAGTAATAAAAAAAATATTGCTTGTAGCAGGGCTTGAGCCCTATCTGCACAACTATAGTCATTTTAAATAAGAATAAGATATTTTTTCCCATGAAATACTTTCATAGCAAGAAACACTTGTCTCAATTAAGAGTGTGAAACGACTATATACTTAACCCAAGAGTCTTAAAAGCCTTAATGATATTAGAGAAAGTATCATATGTAGTCAAATCTGATACCTTAAACAATTCGTACTTAATAAATAATGGTGATACCAGTGGGAGTTTTTCGCCTATGTTCCAAATAACCACCATTATGAGCTATCGCTTCAATCACCCATTAAATTGTTGGGAGAGCATCGGTTTTTTTCTTTTAGTTCCCCTGGAAAACTTTTAGTTAAATGGGAGTTAAAATGTCTTGTGCCAAACTGTCTAGATGATTTCTGTTATAATTCCGATATTTTGGTGGTTCTGTATCTGTAGTGATATTTATAATTAAACTCTCTTCTCACCTTAACCATTTGTGTCAAAAAAAACTAAATGTACACCACTACCGAAATTTTGACTTGAGAGAAATTCTTGACATATAATGACAAAGATTATGGATATAATCTTACCCCAGTACATGGAGATTTAAGCCTTGGGTATAGAACTGCGCAGTTATGTATTTATAGACAACTTGCAACCTCAGCACGCCGCCTATATTGGCACAGTGGCTCTTGGCTTTTTACCATTACCAGGTGATACCTCCCTATGGATAGAAATTTCTCCTGGTATTGAAATTAATCGTATTACGGATGTGGCCCTCAAATCTAATTCTGTTCGGCCTGGGGTACAATTTGTGGAGAGACTTTATGGTTTGCTCGAAATTCATTCCAGTCGTCAGGGAGATACGAAAGCTGCTGGTCAAGCAATTTTGCAATCTTTAGGAGTGCAGGAACGCGATCGCCTGAAACCTCGTATTGTCTCTAGCCAGGTAATTCGTAATATTGACTCTCACCAAGCACAGTTAATTAATCGTAATCGTCGTGGCCAAATGATTTTAGGAGGCGAAACTCTCTATGTATTGGAAGTCCAACCTGCTGCCTATGCTGCTTTAGCGGCCAATGAAGCAGAAAAAGCTGCTTTAATTAATATTTTACAAATTCAAGCAGTAGGTAGTTTTGGACGGCTTTATTTGGGAGGAGAAGAACAGGATATTTTGGCAGGTTCTCGAGCCGCTCTAGAGGCTATGAAAAATGTTTTGGGTCGAGAACATTTTGACCAACGACAAGAATAAATTAGCTTTAAGAAAATTCTCAATCAATATTCCAGCTTTAGCTCAGAAATCAAAGTTACCACGCAAACTAGAGTCTTCTGATTAATCTCAAGCAATTAGACCTCCCAAAAAATACTGATTTAGGAAGGGAATTATAAGGGTTTGAGAACTTTTTCTGGATAATTCTATTGTCAAAACAAAATGTGAGAGTATTTCTGATATAACCATCTTCCGTACTCGATTTTAGATACACAATTTATCTCACTCGATTAATTAAACTTACAAATTTATTGAGACAAAAATTGTAATCTGATGTAGAATCTATATGCTGATTTTGTGTTTTCAAATATTAGGCAATAGTGTAATAATTGGCTATAAATATTAAAGATTTGAGAATGCTAACTTATGTTGAAAATTGTTCCTTAGTATAGAAATTTCTAAAAAATTAACAATGTCGGAAAAACCTAAATTAATGGTGGTTGATGATGAACCTAATAACTTGGATTTATTGTATCGGACTTTTAGACGTGAATTTCAAGTTTTTAGGGCAGAAAGTGCTAGTCTAGGGATAGAAATCCTGGAAAAGGAGGGAGAAATGGCTGTTATTATTTCTGACCAAAGTATGCCAGATATGACGGGTGTTGAATTTTTCATAGAAACAAAAGATAGCTTCCCTGATACCATTCGGATTTTGTTAACTGGTTATGCGGAAGAACAAATAAATTCTGACCTTGATGAGATACAAAAAGCTGATATTTATGAATATGTAACTAAACCTTGTTCTCCTCAAGAACTGAGTAATGTGATTCAAGAATGTCTGGAAGTGTATAAAACTAAGAAAGGTTTATAAGTAGAATATAGGGAATAGAAGGAGAAACTATATTATATTATTTGCACTTATTTTTCACCATAACTTTACGAGTACAAATACCAATATAAATGTAGCCTGTAGAATAATTCCTGTCTCTATCTCTATTCCATATTTAAATATTTAGTTACTCTATAAGTATCTTAATACTTATCTTGACAAATTTAAAAATAACTGAAAGTTTTTTAAAAGAACTTAATTTACTGTTAACCTACCTAGAAAATAAATTATAAATGCTAAGATTAGAAAATATAAGTAAAATATATCCTACAGGTGTTGTTCTCAAAGATGTTAACTGGGAAGTCAAACCAGGTAATCGCATTGGCTTAGTTGGTGTCAATGGAGCTGGAAAATCAACTCAATTAAAAATTATTACTGGGGAAGTGGAACCTACTTCTGGAGAAGTTATTCGCCCTGCAAGTTTACACATTGCTTATTTAACTCAAGAATTTGAAGTAAATCCTAATCGTACAGTTAAAGAAGAATTTTGGACAGTATTTACAGAGGCCAATAAAATTCACGAATCTCTTCTAAAAGTACAGGGAGAAATGGAAACTGCTACTCCAGAACAATTAGATGAACTTATTCATCAATTAGACCGTTTACAACGACAATTTGAAGCTTTAAATGGTTATGGATTAGATGCAGAAATTGAAAAAATATTGCCAGAAATGGGGTTTGAGTCTGAGGATTGCGATCGCTTAGTTAGTGCTTTTAGTGGTGGTTGGCAAATGCGAATGAGTTTAGGAAAAATTATTTTGCAAAAGCCAGATATATTACTCTTAGACGAACCCACTAACCATCTAGATTTAGAAACAATTGAGTGGCTAGAAAATTATTTAAAAAATTTAACAACTCCTATGGTTATAGTTTCCCATGACCGAGAATTTCTTGACCGCCTTTGTAGTCAAATTGTGGAAACAGAAAGAGGAGTTTCTACTACTTATCTAGGTAATTATTCAGCTTATTTGGAACAAAAATTAGAAAATCAAGCAGCACAACTTAGCACTTATGAACGACAACAAAAAGAAATAGAAAAGCAACAAGCTTTTGTGGAACGTTTTCGTGCTAGTGCTACTCGCAGTACACAAGCAAAAAGCAGAGAAAAACAATTAGAAAAAATAGAAATTATAGAATCTCCTACAGTAGGATTAAAAACTTTAACTTTCCATTTTCCACCAGCACCTCGCAGTGGTAGAGAAGTAGCAATAATTAAGGATTTAGTTCATACTTATGATGAGAAAATTCTATTTTTAGGAGCAAACTTAGAAATAGAAAGGGGAGATAGAATTGCTTTTTTAGGGCCGAATGGTTCTGGTAAATCTACTTTACTGCGGATCATTATGGGATTAGAAAAACCTACAGAAGGTACAGTGGAATTAGGTAAGTACAATGTTATACCTAGTTATTTTGAGCAAAACCAAGCAGAAGCTTTAGATTTAACAAAAACTGTAATGGGAATTATCCATGATGAAGTGCCAGATTGGAAAAATGAGGAAGTAAGAACTTTACTTGGTAATTTCTTGTTTAGTGGTGATACGGTATTTAAAAAAGTAGCTGCTTTGAGTGGTGGAGAAAAAGCACGTTTAGCTTTAGCAAAAATGCTTCTTAAACCAGGAAACTTTATGTTATTAGATGAGCCGACAAATCATTTAGATATTCCAGCAAAGGAAATGTTGGAATCAGCACTACAAAATTATGATGGAACTGTAATTATTGTTTCCCATGACCGTTATTTTATCTCTCAAGTTGCTAACAAAATTGTGGAAATTAAAGATGGTGAATTTCAGATTTATTTGGGAGACTATCATTATTATCTGGATAAACTTGAAGAAGATAGAGAAACAAAAAGGCTAGCCAAAATAGCTGCTGAAAAAGCTGCGAAAAAAGCTGAAAAAGCTGCCAAGAAAAAACAGAAGGAAAAAGAAAAAGCTGCTGCTAAACGCAAATAATTTTTTAGTTTGCGAATAAATACAGTAATTCCCAATTTACATACCAGCTTTTTTGTAAACATTCAGTTCTCAGTAATAAAGTCTTATCACTAACGACAAGTTTTAAATGAATAAATGAATAGAGACTTTAATTTCAAGGGAGCCAGCTTTTTTAGTCAGATTGAATCTTGACCCAATTAGGAAAACTTTTATTGCACACCAAAAACAATAGCTGATACTCAATCTTGTTTCTATAATCTTCTTTGGGACAGATTAAAAATATATTAGGAAAACTTTTATTGCACACCAAAAACAATAGCTGATACTCAATCTTATTTCTATAATCTTCTTTGGGATAGATTAAAAATATGTTATGTAGAGCAGATAGAAATACAGTGAATTATTATAGCAGTCCCAAATAAGTTACGACAAATCAAAAAGTAAATAAAACTTTTAAAACTTTTACCTATTCTCTATTCCCTGTTCCCTGTTCCCTAAAAAGTAGTGGGATTTTTGCCACGAATAAAATAGGATTGCTATATTTATAAAAGTACCTTTTGGTAATCAGATTTAGGATGATAGCTAATGGCTAAATGCTGACGCTTTTTTGATTTTTATCTAGCTGTTACCCTGGTTAGTTACTGTATTTTAAACCCCCATATTATTCAATTTAATGTTTCGGTAGGATTTTAATTATGTTGATCGTTTTTCATCTGAAAAGCACATTCTTACTGAGCAGTCTAATGGTATTTTTGGGCTGTTCAGAACCAATAGTCAAAGTATTTAATCATCAAAAATTTAGTTTTCTCACTAATGAGTTAGTAGCTCAAAAGTCCACATCAGTTGCAGTAGAATTTCAGGAAATTTTGCCGAAAATAAAAAAACAAACTCAATTACCAATTTTGCTGCCTAGTGAACTATTAATTACAGGTACAGATAGAAAAATTTATGTCGAGGGTAAAGGCACAAGTAATAGTTATGAAATTACTTTGGCTTTTACACCTAATTGTACTGGTAATGCTTGCTCAATTGGTTATATTAGTGCCCAAAAGGGAAGCCAACCTTTAGAAAATGAATTTAGTAGGGAGTTGACTTTAGCACAAAACATTAAAGGACATTTTAGACCCTTAACTTGTGGAGCATCTTGTGCGCCTCCAATTATTGGTTGGGAGTATAAAGGAGTGTTTTATCGCATTTCTTTAAAAGGGGTTGGTCAAAGTCCAGAAATTGAAGGAGAAACTTTAGCAAAAATGGCCAATTCTGCAATTGTAGCGGGGGCAAGATAATATTACAGCACTTTTCAGATTGATAAACCACCAAGTTAGAAGTTATAATTTAGAATTAAGAAGGGTTTTTATCTGAACAAAGGATACAAAAATAAGTCGTTTAAATGTAGAAAAGTAGATTATATCCCTACCATAAATGGAGCTGGTATTTGAGAAATAGTAGGTGTTGCAATTAAAGGTTTAAGTCGAGGGAAAACAGTCAATTCTGAATCAATAACAGTCCTGATACTACAAGACGTATCTATTACTCAAAAAGCAATAGATGACCTGAATAACCATCAACTTATTGTCAATTATTGGTTCACTGTTGAAGAAGTATTGAAAAATAACCAAAAGCAAAAACATTTATTTGCACCTGCTAAGAATTTAATCTTAAATTCACCTTAATTATTAACTATTTACTACATATGGTTGCTCATCAATAGAAATTCTGGGAAAGTTAGGCAAATCTATTGATCCTAATGATAAGTGCTGTTGTTCTGGAACTTCAGATGCCACCTCTTCTTCAAAAGGTTCAGACTCGAATGAAGGAGAGTTCCAAGTTGGTAAATGCAGCTTACTGTTCATTGGTGTTGTTTGTTCAACATCTTGCTGCATTTCCTCTGAAACTTCAGAAAAGTATTCTGCATTTATTTCAGAATTTATTTCTATTTCTGCTTCAGGTTGATACTCACAAACATTCCAATTTCCTGTAGATATATTCCATGATATGCGTTCGTGTTTAATTCCGATATTTGGTTCTTCTTGAAAATCCTCTACTTTTTTCGGTTCTGCTATAACCTTACTTTCTGACAATTTTTCTGCTTCCTGAAACTTACTTAACTCCTCAGTTAAATTATCTTCCATAACTACATACTCTTCTGCCTCTGTATCTTCTAAAATACCTTTTTGTGATGTTTCTTCTGCTAATTCATAATCTAAAACCTCACCTATTCTACTAAATGAAGATAGACTAGGATTCAATGTTACTTCACTGAACTCACCGGGAAAATTATTCTCAGGAGTATTTTCTTCTGATGACGAGACTTTTTTAGTTGTGATCAAACCTTGGGGTAAATCTAACTTATTACCCAAATTAACCTTGGCAATAGTTATTTCTTTCTTTTTAAGAAAAGATGTTTCCTTTTGTTGACTTTTTATCTGTGGAGACCAGGGTTTAACTGGTGCCGAATTACTCAGAGGTAATATTTTAGTGCTAGTCTGAATGAAAGGATTTTTGGGTTTTAAAGGTTCAGATTTATCACCAACTTGAGATACTCTAACTGTAGATGGTTCTGGAAGTTTTTCTATTGCTTTATCTAGGGTATTTATTTTTCCTGGCATTTCCAAAGCTGCCTTCAACTGAAGAGTCTGTTGTTGTTGTCGGTATAATCTTGAGCGCAACTCTCGACAAGTATTTTCTAATTCTTTAAGATGATAAGTTTGTTGGTTATAAGATTGTTTAGTTAAGGTACATTCTCTTTCCATTTGTGCCTGAAGTTGTTCACTTTTTTCCCACTTATCCGTTAGAGACTCCACTAAAACTTCCTGGCGCTGAATAATTTGACTACACAATTCTAGTTTGTAGAATAAACGAGTTACCTGTTGTTGAGTTGTGGCTAATTCTCTAGTCCTCTCTTCTAATAACTTTTCCTGATTTTCTAGAGTTTGCTGACATTCTTCCAAAGCCGTTTCTAGTTCTGTAACTCGATTTACTAATTCTCGATTACAATCATGTAAGGCCTCCATAAGATTTACAGATCCTAGTTCCTCAGCAGAATCCTTTGTTAAAACAACTTCAAGTTCTCGAACTTCCTGGGACATTCCTTCCCTCGGATCTTGAGCAGTTAATATTAAATCTTCTGTTTTTGCTGAAGTTGTTTCTAAAACTGGAATTGAATCTACACTAATAGCATCAGGAAAATCAACAGTTTCCCAGTCATCATCTTCTGGCATAGATGTCTGTGCTTCTGGGACTAAATGTTGTCTAATTTTCTCTACTTCGTTTTTTAGGCCTGGTTTTTGCTGATTTACTGGATCATTTTTTTTTGGTAAATACTCATTTCCAGGAAGTTCGGCTTCTGGCATTGTTTTCACCTAGAGTCTACAGATTGCCTTATTGTTTCTATTCTCATATTAATGTTATAGTTCCCGACCGTCAACTATAGCATAAGTCATAAGTCATAAGTCATAAGTCATAAGTCGGAATTTAATTTTTTTCTCGAACTCATAGTATGGCCATATCTGTGTTGATCGCTGATTTTGAAATAAAATGGAAATTTAGAGAAATAACTAAAAATTGATTTAGCCCAATTTCCAGAGGACTTTTTCTATGGCTTTAAACTTTAAATTTGCTGTTGCTAGTGACTTACATATTGCTGTTCCTCATACTATTTCTGAACAAACACATAGTTTTCATTTAGTAAAAGTTAGTATCCCTGCTTTAGAACTGGTATTAGAACATTTAAGTAAGTTAGATATTGATTTTTTACTACTACCTGGAGACTTAACTCAAGATGGTGAACCAGAAAATCATGCCTGGCTAAGTAAAAGATTAGCTACACTTCCCTATCCTGTGTATGTAGTTCCTGGTAATCATGATGTACCTGTAAAATTTGCTAATAATTGCTCTATTGGTTTAGCAGATTTTCCTGGTTATTATCATCATTGTGGATATGATGATCAGCGAAGATTGTATTACAGCGAACAAGTATTGCCTGGAGTCCGGATAATTGGGTTGAATTCTAATCAATTTGATGCCTTAGAAAAACAAGAATATACTGGTAGTTTAGAGGTAGAACAATTAGATTGGCTACAACAGGTTTTAGCAATTGCTAAAGAGGAATTAGTAATAGTCATGCTACATCATAATGTAATTGAACATTTGCCAGACCAATCTAATAACTCTCTTGGTCGTCGTTACATGTTAGAAAATAGGTTTTTATTGTTAGATATTCTCCAATCTGCAGGTGTTAAACTTATATTTACTGGCCATCTTCATGTTCAGGATGTTGCTAAATATCAAGGAATTTATGAAATTACAACTGGTTCTTTAGTTACTTATCCTCATCCTTATCGCATAATAGATTTTATGATTGATGCCAGTGGTAAACAGTCTTTAAAAATTGAGAGTTATCGCGTTAATTCTTTGCCTGATTTACCTAACCTAAGTGATATTTCTCGGAACTGGATCGGCGATCGCTCTTTTCATTTTATGTCTAAACTTTTGACCAACCCTCCTTTAAATTTATCACCAGAATTGGCCGCCCAACTTGCTCCTAGTCTCCGTTATTTTTGGGCTGATATTGCTAGTGGGGATGCTGTATTAGACTTTCCTAATTTTCCACCTGATGTCCGCCGATATTTCAAAAGTTTTAATGCCACTAATAGTATTGATAATAATGCTACATTACTGCTGTAATAAAATTCGTGTATTTCCCTCAGTAAATTATTTAAAATATAGCTTTCACTGACTTTTCATGGGATATAGCAATTCCCGGGTAGGTTGTGGTAGAATTCCATACTGAAAAAGTCTTGGGAAGTCGAAAATTTGACCATCTGCACAAAACTTAAATAGCCACTTATAGTCATTTCAAAAAGAGATCGAAAACTTTTTTTACTGAAACGCGAGTTGTAGCAAGAAATACTTGTGTCAATCTAAATTAAAATAACTATAACTACTTCAAAATAACTGCAAAGATGATCAAATCATCTAATTAAATTTTGGGTTTGTCATCAAATATCTTTAACAGGATTTTGCTCCGGAGCATTTGGAGCAAATTTTGTGGAATTTATCAACTTTGTAGCGCTATATTACCAAAAGCAAAATCAACTTTTTTTTTGGCTTTTTATAATTTCTCTACTTTTTATTTTCTATCTTTAACTTTGGCAAGAAGTATATTAATTTAGCCCTTCTGGGGTAGTTATGATCAACTACCATAAAATAAACTCTATAATCTTTGCTAAATATGGATTACAATCACATAAAAAAGCAATTCTTATCAAAAGGGACTTGATTGGGTTGAATCTTTCACCATAGCTTATTTAGATTACTAATTTGCACTTAACCAGCCTAGGAGAGCCATTAACCTTGAGTTCTATTTCTAATATAGGGATTTCCGTAAGTTGTAAGGTATTTACATTCCCTTGTTGAGCAGGAATATGTGGAGAGCTCATGCAACCTCGGTTTAAAAATGTATGCTTATCCCTTTTAACTCATTATTCAACTTATAATCTCTTCAAGAAGGTTGACGGCAGATACCAAATACAGAGGAATAACAATGTAGAAATGTAGTGCTACCCACAGGGCCAATTTCACCATTACAGAAAAACCCACTGATCGGGATATTCAAATAACTGCTAAATAAAGTAGAATCGAAATTAGGTTTACCATATAGCATCTCCCCACGTCCCAAACAAGAGAACATTAAAGCAATAGCATTGTTTGTAGCTGTAACCTCCCAACCAACTTCTCTTCGATAGCGCTTTAGTAATATTTCTAAATCTTCTGCTGAAGTATGGGCATCCCGTAAATGAAATTGAATCCTTTGGCCAGTCCTAACTTTATTTCCTATAGCGATCGCTCCCGCCTTAGGATCTACTCCAATCAAACTACTGATTAAAAAGTCTCCCTGTTCTAAGTTTCGTTTAAATTCATCCCTAACTATACCTACAAATGGAGAGTTTTCAGCTAGCTCGCGGTCTTTTTCGTTGAGATTTCGTACTAAATCTTGTAATGCTTTTAATGGAGATTGTTTAACACCATCACTAACTATTTGATCAAAACTGGCTAATCCTTCAAGTTCTAAAACTATATTGCGTTCTCCTTTTGTAATTCGATAAGGTTTACCAACAGGGCGACAACCCTGAGCTACTATTGTTTCTAATATTATTTTACCAGATAAAGAGACTCCTACAGCTCCTTCAGTGTGGAGGGAATTTTCACAAAAGATCCCGGCATTTTGGCCATTTATTCCCCCACTAGCTAATCCTCCCACCTTGGTAGAATTAGGATAAGCATAATCTAGTCCTTGAAGTAAGTCGTTTACGTTAGCAGAAAATCCATCAGCAAATATAATAAATTTAGGTTCGTCTACAGTAGGTACTCCAATAAGATTACACCAACGGTCTGGAGAACTATCTAAATCTGGAAGTTCTCCTGGGGATAAATGAAAAGCTTTTACTTCTACTTCTGGCAAATGTGCCAAACAGAGGCTAATTGCAGGTTTTTGTTCTAGTTCTTGTGGTTTTCCTTCCTGATTCATACCAACAATACCACCACCACCACAGCCTATTATAATAGTTTCTGGAAGATGTTCTTTCAGCAGGGGCATTAGCCGTGGATATTCACTAGCAAAAACTGATGAGATAAATACCAGCCCTAAATCTGCTGTAGTTCCCAATGATTCTAAACTTTTTTCTGCTACTTCCTTAACCGCTGCTTCTAATGAAAAACGGGTTGATAAAGAATTTGACCACCGCATCTATTTGACGCTCCTTATAAATTATAGTTATGTTTCTAATCTTAATCTTTTCGCTAAATAATTGGGAATCAGAATGGCGAATCACTTATAGAACTACACTGAGATTTACTATAGCACTCCTAAATCGCTTGCGACAAATCAAAAAGTAAATAAAACTTTTAAAACTCTTGCCTATTCTCTGTTCCCTTTTCCTTGTTCCCTGAAAAGCAGCAGGATTTTTGCCACAAATAAAATAGGATTACTATATAATTTTAATTCTCAATTCTACTTTATAACTTTACTCATCAAACAAATCATCATATTACCAATATTCTGCATATCTTCATATATCTCTATGTATATTTACATTTTTAAAGAGACTTATAGTAAAAATCTTCATTATATAGTCATTTTGATTTAGATTGAGACAAGTTTTTCTGGCTATAACTGATTTTCAGCAGAAAAAGTTTTCCAATATAATTTGAAATGACTATAGAACTCGATATCAATATA
>JAKQYE010000147.1 GCA_023356605.1 Trichodesmium sp. MAG_R02
CTCCTTGTGTAATTAAACAATTTATCCCGACCTCTCAAAACACTAAAACTTTAGAAAAATTTGCCAAGTTATTTGCACGGGAAGCAGAAAAATTAGAATTGCTAGGAAAGCATCCACAAATCCCTGAACTTTTTGCTTATTTTACCGTAGATAGTTGTCAATATTTAGTACAAGAATTTATTCCGGGAAAAACCCTAGAACAAGAATTAAATAATTATGGAGTTTTTAATGAAAGTCAGATTCAAGAATTGCTAATAGACCTATTATCCGTTTTACAGTTTGTTCACAGTCATAATGTAATTCATCGAGATATTAAACCAGAGAATATTATTAGGAGAGAGACAGATAAAAAACTAGTATTAGTTGACTTTGGAACATCTAATATTATCAAAAAAGTACAACGTAATACTATAACAGTAACATTTACTGATTCGACAGAATATTGCGCTCCAGAACAGTCCATAGGAAAATCAAAATTAGCTAGTGAATTGTATAGTTTAGGGGTAATCTGTTTGCATCTATTGACCAATAAAAATCCCTTTGATTTGTATAATCTAATAGAAATGGAATGGGTATGGCGAGATTCTTTAAATGGAAACTTAGTCAGTGATAAATTAGGAAAAGTTTTAGATGGTTTGGTGGAGCCAAAACTCAAACAACGTTATCAGAATATCAAGGACGTTTTAGCAGATTTACAACCAAGTATTTCTACTATTAAACAAAATCCATTATCAGCAAAAAAATCTATCTCTACTAATATCAGAAGTCCTCACCCTTCTGTATTTCCTCCTCAGTATAAAACCTCTGTAACTCAATCTCAAAAAAATCAACAACCTCCACAATATTCTGCTTTTTCTGATGTACCTCTAGTTTCAGCTAGAAAGATAAATTATGAAAACTTGCGTAACTTATTAGCTACAGAAAAATGGAAAGAGGCGGACAAAGAAACTGATAACTGTATGTTGAAAGTTGTAAGGCGAGAAAAGAAAGGCTGGTTAAGAGTAGAAGATATAGATGATTTTCCTGGTGAAGACCTGGATACTATTAATAAACTTTGGGTAAAATACAGTAATGCCAAATTTGGCTTCTCTGTACAGAAACAAATTTATCAGACCTTGGGTGGTACAAAGCAGTATAATAGTAAAATATGGGAAGCTTTCGCTGAAGAAGTTGGGTGGCGTAAAGCAAGCAAGTGGTTGGGATACTCTGACCTAAATTTTAATCTCAAGATATGCAGATACAAGGGGCACCTCCCGGCGGCTGTGGCATTAAATAAGTGGAGTCGTTTTGCCATGGGATATCTCTTTTCTCGCCCAGAAATTTGTAGACTTTAATATTTACCTTTTACTGCCATTATAATCTTTGATTTAAGGGTGAAAAATTCAAATTTCTAGTTCTCAAAATATCAGGAATAGCAGGACAATAACTCGGCAGTTTCAAACCAGCAGGGTTAATAGGATTTTGATATGTAAAATGGCGATATTCTAAACAGAACCTATCCCAAGCTGCCACTTGAATTTTAAATACCGAAATTATTACCTCTATCAACCAAGGAGCCAAACTAAAACGAAAAAATATTCGTTTCTTCAGATATGCACAAACTTCTTCAACAACCTGATTTACTGTAACTTTTGGATTCCCTAAAATTAACTTTTGTAATTCTTTTGAATGTGGTGGATGTTCAACTAAATAACTAACTACTTGAGCAATATCAGCAGCGTGAATAAAATGGAAACTACCATCAACCTTTAACCATCGAATTAAACCAATATGTTTAATTATTTCTGGCAAACCAGCAGAGAGATGAGAATAAGGTTTTTCCTGATCTCCCCCTAAAACCAACGTAGGAAAAAGACAAGTTAGAGGAGGTAAATGATCCAGTTGGGATAACTGATACATACAGTCATACTTAGAACGAATATAGTCAGTACCAATCTCTCCAGCTTTTGTGAGCAATCTATTATTTTGGTCAAGAATACTGGCAGTAGAAAAATAGATAATATTTTCACATACTTCAGGATTGAGTAATGTGATTAACTTCAGAGTTTTAATCACATTAATATCAAATACTTCCTGGAAATCTCCCCAAGCAGTAGCAGCTAAAATTGCTACATTAATTTCTGGAAGTAAAGATGAAAATTGCTCAATTTCTCTCAGATTTGCCTTTAAAAGATTAACACCAGGACGAGCCTTATAGTCAACTTTTAATTTATCTGGGTTTCTAACTAATAAGTAAAGTTCGTGGTGAGTATTTTGAATTAAAGATTCAACAATATAGTGACCAATACATCCACTAGCACCCGTGATAAAAATCCGTTTATGGCTCATACAAATCAGTTATCAGTTATCAGTTATTACTTATTAGTAAAATCCCATCCTCTGTCATGGTAAGCATTCAGTTGAATGCTTACTAACAAACTTAGAGCTAGGTTATAACCCGCTCCTAAAAAAATCATGGAAATCTCAGATTTACCCTAACTAAACTTAAGCGGTTAATGCTAGTAAACTACTTATTTCTTTTGCCGTTTTAAAGAAGAACTCTACATTCTCCTCAGGAGTTTCTTTCAAAACACCATGTCCTAAATTTAATATATGACCTCGGTTGCCAGCTTTGCGAATAGTTTCCAGAATGCGAGATTTGATAAACTCTTGAGAACCAAATAGTACACCGGGGTCTATATTTCCTTGTACACAAATATTACTACCAAGGCGTTGTCTAGCCTCGGCAATATCTACACTCCAGTCTACACTAACTATATCAACACCAGTTTGGGGCATTCTCTCTAACAATCCAGCACTACCATTTATATATAAAATAAAAGGCGTATTAGGATGAGTCTTCTTAACTTCCTGCACTACTAGTTTTTGATAGGGCAAAGCAAAAGTTTCATAATCTTGAGGACTAAGTTGACCCGCCCAAGAATCAAACATTTGGATAACTTGTGCTCCACTATTTATCTGATAACGAGCATAAACAGCGATCGCCTCCGCCAGCTTTCCTAGAAACTGATGCAACATTTCTGGCTGACAAAAAGCCATTTTTTTGATATTAGTATAATCTTTACAACTCTTACCTTCAATAGCATAAGCACCCAAAGTCCAAGGAGCCCCAATAAAACCCAAAACTGCAGCCTCATCCCTAACTTCTTTTTTGAGAGTTTGTAAAATTTTCCGAATAAAAGGTAGGGACTCTTCTGGCTCTATAGGATGAAGTTTGTCAATTTGAGATTGAGTCCGAATAGGAGGATCAATAATTGGTCCTTTACTTTCGATAATATCAAAATCAATACCTATTGCTGGAAGTGGAGTCAAGATATCTGAGAATAAAATCACTCCATCAGGCTTAAAAGCGTTGAAAGGTTGCAGAGATATTTCCACAGCAATATCCGTGTTTTCAGAACGCTCACGAAATGAGGGATATTTCTCTCGTAAATCTCGATAAGCTTTCATGTAGCGACCTGCCTGTCTCATCATCCATACAGGTGGACGGTCTAATAGTTCACCCCGAGTTGCTCGTAATAAATAGGGTACTTGGCTTGATTGGGCCATATTTACTTTACCTTCTACTTCTTAAATCTTTCATCTTAACCAGTAGGCCAACTTATATTGTCCTAAAATGTCAGTTTACAGGGGTGTGACACTTGTGAAAATAGTCATATTGGGATTGTAACGAAAGTTTACTTAAAATCATAAAGACAGTTACTAAATTATAATTTAGAATTTAGAACTCAGAATTTAGAAGGGTTATATTCTTGCATGGAGCATAACAAATGATACAAATTATACCGCTTAAGCCAACCTAGGATATCACTATATATATTGTGGCAAATTGATAGGGATATGACATAAGTGCAAATAGTACACCTTAAATTATAACGAAAACTTACTTAATTTTTTTATTGCCCAATTCAAACCCATTATCTTTAATATAAACATAAGGAATAGTTGTGGCATTAAAATCAACTATATTGGCTGGGTTTTGTACCCATTGAAGATAAAGTGGATTCAATTGTTGATAAATTTGTTTAAGATTTTGTATTTCGGCTTCAAGTTGATTAGCTTTTTCATTGACTTTTTGCACTTGTTCCTGTAAGTCTTTTGCTCCTTCGTAAACTTGCTGTTGTAATTCCAGATATTTGAGTTGAGATTTTTTTTCTTGTAGGGTAGTTTTTTTCTGGTTAAGTTGTGGCTTTAATACTTTAAGAGACTGATTAATTTCTTTGACTTCTACTTGCCACCTTGCAGCTTCTTCGGTATTTTTTTTACGAAATTCTGCTAATACTTCAGGAGTACTATCTCTGGGAAAGCTAACATTTATTTGGAAAGAAGAACGTTTTTGACTAAGCGTCTCTATCTGACCTTCTAAACTATCTATTTCTGTATATAAAGTATCTATTTCTAATTTGAGTTCGGCTATATTTTCTTTCATAACTTTAGCAGAGTTTAATCTAGTCGATTAGGAACTACTATATATCCACTTGCGTGATTTCCCAATACCAAATTTTTTGTTTGACCCCAATACCACCAATATGCCCCAATATAAGCACAAATTAAACTGTCTAATTTATCTTCTGTAGTTTTGAGAGTAGTCATACTGTTAATGTTGTCCGTATCTAGGAAATTGTGGGAAATTACTAGAGGAGGTTCTAGAGTTGGCAAAATATTTATAATGTATTGGTGCAGCCTCAAAAGTTCTGATTTACGGTCGGCTAATCTACCTTTTTTATATTTCAAAATTTTTTCTAACTGAAATAAATTAACTATAGCTGGATGGGGGAAAACTTCAATTTGAAAACGTCCTATTTTTTGAGGATTAATAGTTGGTGCATGAACAAATTCCTTAGCTTCCAAACTAATACCAAATTTGATTGTTCTCCGAGCAAAAGGGCGATTAAGATTTGCCGGATAACATCCTGCATGATAACGACCAAAATATTTATGAGAAAGTTTATCTGGTAGTCTAGTTCCTGTTTGATTAGGAATTATTGTAGGAGCATCTACAGCAATTAGAGCTGGACTTGATAGGGGAGTTAAATTATCAATCCAATTGAGAATATCTTCAATTTTTAGTATGCAGTCTAAGTCTAATATTTTTAATTTTTTATCTGAGTATTCTAGACAGCAAAGACCACTTTTTCCAGATTGCCAACCAAGGTCTATTCCAATAAATTTCATACTAAAAAAATTACTCAGAAACTGTTTAAAATCTCTCAACACCTCTTCTTTACTAAAAGTAGAACACAGAGGACAGAAGTATCAGAGAATAATTTTCAAAAATACAATCCATTAATAACTGGATTTAATATGAAATAATAATTTCCTAAAATTATTGTATTGTTAAATTTTTAGGTCGATAAAATCTCAATCTATGAATTTTAGCTCTCTACTTTTAACTTCAGTAAAACCGTATAATAAATTTGTTTTACCTACAGGAAAATATAGTCCAGAGAAATTCTTATCAGTTTTATTTTTGACTTTTTTAACAAAAGATTGCAGAGACCGAGGCGACCAAAATTTTTTATTAAATGTCACAAATAGTTTCTCAGTCTTAGAGTCATATCCAAAAAATGAATCAGTTTGATAACTCAAAGGTGAACAAAACTTAGAATTTTTTTGATAATTAGCTAATCCCTTGCAAATCAAATAAGCTACAACTGTGCAACAATTATTTTTGAGAAAATGATATTTAGTTTTTTGTTCCGATAAATCATTCTTTAAATACTTTTGAGAAAACTTTCTTATCCGAGATTCATTTAAACCATAAATAATAATTCTTTTATGGGGTTTACTATCCCGTTTATCGCAATCTTTTCTAAAAGAAATACGTTTTTCTCTAGGAATAAAACTATCTACTATGACAGATTGCAAAGAAGTATATTTAGGAGAGTTTGGCAAAAAAGGTATAGAATTTTTAATTCTAGGGTGATGACTTATATAAATTTCATCTGTGGGGTTTTCGTCATTAATAACCTGCATAGAAGCGTGACCTACATCTAACCCATATATAGCATTATATGCAGTATATCCAAGTGTGCCTTTCCAGAAATTAACTACTATTGTCATTTTAGTTATCAGTTATCAGTTATTTAATTATACTATTTATCAAAAACTTTTCTACATTTTCCCTAAGTAAGAGACGAACTCCTAATTCCTCCAAGAAGGGGAAATAAGCAAATGGAGGTAGGGAGGTCACATAATAGTTAGCTTTTGCCACTATTCTCCCGTGGGTAGATTTCCAGCTACCTCTAATTAGTCTAAACTCCAGATCAGAATAATCAACACTCACTTAACTAAAGAGAATAAAAAGTTATTCCCTTTGTATTAATTATTTAAGAACTAAAGTTTGACCCAAGCATAGTATTAATGCATGGGAATTAGTATTATTAGTTAACAGTACATCGTGCAATAGGGAGGCTTAAAATACCGGATTTATTTTTTTTTATACCCTTTAGAGGGGAGGCTTTGAATCTAATCTTATGGTAATGTGAGGATTAATAATTTTTTTTTAATTTTTCATTTATTATTATTTTTGATAAGTTCTATTCAAACAGATTTTTTTTCAACGATTATATTAGGAATAGCCTTACCTAAAGTAATCGCTCTAGTTGCCATAAAGATTGCCAAAGCTAACCATAATATATGATTACTTTTTAAGAACCAACCCAACATAGCAAAAGGTAGAAATCCTACTAAACCAGCAACTAAAGTAGAATTGCGTAATAAATTTCCTTGAGTTAAACCTAGAAAATAACCATCTAACATATAAGCCATACCTCCAAACCCCAAGACAGGTATTAACCATAAAACATAACTACTAATATTGTTAATAACCTGAGTATGATTAGTCAACAAACTAAATAAAGGAGTAGGGAATAAACAAAAGACTATGGCAAAAATTAACCCTATACCCACACTAATTATTCCTGATAATTTTACCAATGCTTTTAATTGTTCTTGATTTCCTGCACCATAACTTTTTCCTGCTAAACTTTCTGTGGCAAAAGCTAAACCATCAATAAAATAAGCGGCTAATGTCACTACTTGTAACAATAGAGTATTAGTCACTAGAACTAAAGTATTCATGTATGAGCTTAAATTAGTAAATACAGCAAAAGTAGAAATTAGGGCAAAAGTACGAATCAGAATATCTCGATTAAGAATAAAAGTTTTTCTAATTACTTGAGGTTGCCAAATATTTTTGATTAACTGAGGAATTTCTGTCAAATATATGAATTTAAAAACACAAATTATACCCACAACTAAAGTTATATATTGACTAATAGCTGTAGCACTGCCAGCACCGCTACTTTCCCATCCCCAAAGAACAATAAAAATATAGTCCAAGATAATATTTGTGCCTTTATTAACTACTGACAATAGTAAAACTTTTCCTCCTTGTTCGAGTCCGAGAAACCAACCTATCAATACAAAGTTTAACAAGGTAGCGGGGGCACCCCAAATTAAACTTTTATAGTAGTTAATGCCACTAGCTTTTACTTCTGGAGTTGCACTAAGTAAACTAAAGCCAATTTCTCGTAAAGGATATTGGAAAATTATAATTATTGTGGCAAGAGCTAAAGCAATTAAGCAATTACGTAGACAAATTTGTTTAATTTCGCGATGGTTTCCGCTGCCTCTAGCTTGAGCAGTTGTACCAGTTGTACTCATGCGTAAAAAGCCAAAAGTCCAGTAAATATAGTTAAATAAAACCGTGGCAATGGAAACTCCTGCTAAATGATGAATTTCATCTAAATAACCTAAAAAAGCTAAGTCTACTAGACTTGCTAAAGGCACCATTAAGTTAGATAAAATGTTGACTAAAGTTAATCGGATAAAACCATTATGAATAATAGATTTCATGTTTTAAAATAGTAAATTAATCTCCCATTTTACTCACAGAATTTAGTGATATAGCAACGAAATTTAGATTTAAACAAGCTCTATGTTTCGCCATCAAAATTGGGGTAAGTTTTTATAAAAGGTAAAATGGGGAGTAATTAAATTCTGGAATCAGATTCGGTGAATACTATATTTTGATTATAGTTGAATTAAGTTTGGCTCAGATTTTCTGTATTGAGAAACTATTTTGCTAAGTTTGAATAATAAGCGAATTAGAGGCATTAAAGTAGCAAAAAGAGAGGCGATAGCTACCATTTTTCAGATAAAAACTACTCCTAAAGTCAAGTATTGAAAATGTCCACAATAAAAAAGTGAAAAGTTATAACCAAGCTCAAGTATAGCCCTATTGTTAAAAGAGTAATAACTCTTTTTTGTCTTTTCGATAACAACTGAAACACATCGTTTTTAGGTATTATTAATTTCGTTATTTTTGGCAATAAACAAAAGTATAGCCAAGGGTAAAAATACCACATTGCAAAGAAAACATATGATGGCACCAAAAAGAAAGATGTAAGGGCTGATCCGAGGATAATAAAACATTCAATAGTTATTACAAATAAAACAGTAAAAATTATCATAAATTTAACAAATAGATTTTTTCGACTAATTATAACTGTCGGTAAATGACTTTCAGAATTAGCCATAATATTTTATACTTTGCTAATACAACTGCTATTATTTTATTACACAAAGCCTCGGCAAAGTTATTTTGACTTCTGCTAATTATTTCATAAGAGTTTCGACACAATGTATGTGTAATTAATTTTGCGTACCTGCTTATTTATGTTTCTCAAGTTATGATTACCAAATTTAGATTAGCTGACCATAAAGCAGATTTAGTATGGTAGACTAGAGTTTAATAATTCAAGTATTAATCACCTTATAGTCATTTTCTAAATTTTTATTTGTAGTGAATTGTTCCATAGTTAGTCCAGGACAAAATATCCAACATTGGCAAAAAACAGGGCTAGAATTAGTTGCCAATATTTATGGTGGACGAGATGTAGTATTAGCAATTGACTTAACAGAAAGTGTAAACTTAAATGATGAAGGTCGTATCCGTTTGCGTCAAATCATTAAAGATAGTTTGCGGCCTGGAGATAGAGTCTATGTTGTACCTTTTGCCACAAATGTTAATCCTCTCACACCACAAATTAATCCCTTGACAGTTGAAAGGGCAGTTAAATTTAATGGCAAACGAGATATCAGTAAAATTTTGGAGTTAGTACCATTTCAACCCAATGTAACTCTACAAAATACGGATATTCAAAGAGCAGAATTATTTACTTATCAAAACCTAGCTCAAATTAATCAATGTCGCTTAGAAAAAAATCAATCAATTAAACCTCAGTCCATAATTTGGATTACTGATGCACCACTTTTAACTGCAGCAGGAATTGATTCAAATGTGTGGATAGAGACTCCCAAATATAGCCCTTTTCGAGTAGAAAGTTCAGAGAAAAGCCAACAGCGAATATCTTGGATTAATGCTTTACCTTTAGACGAGAGAAAGCTATTAATTAGAACAGAAAATGGTGAAGAATATCAACTAGCAGTTGTGGATATTACTCCTACTGTTCAAGAATTTTGTACCCCAGCACCAGGAGGTAGAGAAACTTGTTTAGTTAATTCTTATTTAGGGAAATTATTATGGCTACCTGGGTTAATTTTTTTGTTAGCTTTTATAGGGTTTATAGTGGGAGTAAAAAAATGGATAAGTCTGCAAAAAAAATGGGAGTTAATCGTCGATTTTACTGCTACTAAAATCGAGGAAGACCAAATTTGTCGTTTGCCGAATAATAAAAAAATTGCTATTGGTGAATATGATGAATTTTGTGTTGATTCAATAGATACCCCCGGACCAGAAATCCGAGGTTTTTTAATCAGAAAAGGAAATCGACTTTCTCTAGAACCAACTGGGAATGCAGAAATTTATCTTAATGGGAAAAAAGTTTTGAGTCGTACTTTAATATCTAGTTCTCAAGTTAGGCTTAATTGTCCTGATGGAAGAAATCGCGATTATGAGATAATTATCAAAATTAAAAAATAGTAAAGGTAAGTATTCAGGATTCAGCTATTAGCTATCAGCTTTATTATTTGTAAAGGAAGAAAAAGCAATTGAGAGATTTCAAAGAATTAAAAGTATGGGTAAAAGCCCATCATTTAACTTTAGCAGTTTATCAAACTACATCTATATTTCCCGCCACAGAATTGTATGGGTTGACAAATCAAACTCTTCATTCTTGTGCTTCAATATCCTGCAAATATTGCAGAAGGATATAGTAGAAATGGAGATGTAGAACTATATCATTTTCTTCAAATTGCTATAAGTTCAGCTAATGAGCTTAAGTATCATCTTTTACTTGCTTATGATCTAAATTACATTAAATATTTAGAAGACAAATCTATCACCGAAAATCTAGTAGAAGTTAAACGAATGCTTGCTTCATTCATGAAAAAGCTGAGAGCTGATAGCTAATCGCTAAATGCTTATATTAAAAGAGGTAAAAACCATGACTAAATCAACCAGTAAAGAACGCCAGTCTAGAGAAATTAATCGCACTATTTGTATCGGAATAGGAGGTACTGGTAGAGATATTTTGATGCGAATTCGTAGATTAATTGTAGATAGTTATGGGGATTTAGAAAAACTGCCAATTGTGAGTTTTGTTCATATTGATACTGACAAATCAGCTAGTCAAATATCTGGTTTAAGAACTGGCAGTACATATCACGGAGTTGACCTTAGTTTTAAGGAAGCCGAGAAAGTTAGTGCCACAATGAGTAGCAGAGATGTGGATAATTTTACTCAAGAATTAGAAAAACGTTCCACTTCTGAAAGAACAGGACCTTACGACCATATTCGTCGATGGTTTCCCCCTCAACTTAATCGGAATATTAAGGCAATAGAAGAGGGTGCAAAAGGAATTAGACCAGTAGGAAGATTAGCTTTTTTTCATAACTATCGCAAGATTCAAAAAGCAATTGAAATAGCGGAAAAAAAAACTAGAGGAAATGAGGGTATTCTACTAAAAATGGGGTTAAGGGTAGATGGAGGAGTAAATATTTTTATTGTGGGTTCTCTTTGTGGAGGTACTGGCAGTGGAATGTTTTTAGATATTGCTTATAGTTTGAGACATACTTACGGTCAGCAAAACACTAAAATTGTTGGTTATTTAGTAATTACTCCTGAATTATATGGAAACAATACTAATATGAAAGCTAATACTTATGCAGCCTTAAAAGAACTAAATCATTACACTACTCCCGGTACAAAATTTGAAGCTTGTTACGATATACAAGACTTAGTAATTGTTCAAGAAGAACGACCTCCTTATGATTATGCTTATTTGGTTTCTAACGAGACAGTAGGAGGATATAAAATTCTTGAGCAACGTAAATTATGTAATGTTATTGCTCATAAAATTGCTTTGGATTTTTCTGGAGAATTAGCCCCTATAGTTAAAGGGATGAGAGATAATTTTTTACAAGATTTAATCCAGTATGATAATCACCCTCGTCCTAATATTCAACGCTACTTAACTTTTGGTATGTCGGCTATTTATTTTCCGCGGGATAGAATTGTTCAAATAGCTTTAAATCGTATTAGTTTGAATTTAGTTGATTTCTGGTTAAATGGTGAAGGTCAAAGCCCAGATCCGGTTTTATTACTGGAAAGATTTTTACTTCAATATCGCTGGCATAATGACCTGCAAAAACGAGATGGATTAAGTAGAAGATTAGCCGAATCTGTGGAAGAATCTAACAAGAATTTTCAAAGTACAATTAATGCTTGGAGAAATAAATTAGAACGGGCAATTTCTGAGTCTCAAAATAAGGATGACCGGATAGCATTACAGCAACGATTACCGAGAGATTTTCGAGAACAATTTAGAAAGGTTATTCCAGGAACAACTGATAGCAGTAGAGGGGTTTGGTTGACAAGGTTGCAACAAATTTGTCCGACAATTGCAGTAGAATTTCAACAAAATATTAATAGTTTTATTGTGGAATTACTAAGTCCGAGTAATGATAATTTTTCTATTAGAAGTAGTCGGGAATGGCTAGAAGCAATGAAAAATGAACTGAATAATTATCAAAGGGATATTGAAGAAAAAATTGTAGATTTTAATGGTAGTAAGATATTAGAGGATGTAGAAAGACAATGGCAAGATGGAGAACAGATAATCGCAGATATTGAGAATAAGTTTGAATTGCCTTTATTGGGAGGTAAGAATAGAGAATTTCAAGCTGAAGCTAAAAGAATAGTCAGACAAATTTGCGATTTAATCAGACATAATTTTGACTTGATAGTTCTCCAAGAAACTCTAGAAATAGTAAGATCTTTACAAAATTATGTTGAAAATATTGCTACCAAACTAAGAGAATTTACAAACTTACTCAATAACCTTAAAAATGACTATGAAAAAGAACAAGTAGATTTAAAACAACTAGACTTTGATGAAATGAGTGGAGAAGCTATTTTTGCCGAGGAAGATATCAATAACTGTTCTCAAGTTTTACTCCCTCCCGAAGAGCTAAAGTCACAACTGGTACAACTAAGTTCGGAAATTACTAAACCATCTGGAGACGGAAAATCAATTGCAATTTTTATCAGAGAAAAAGTCAGGGAAGAAGAGCAAGTCAAAGAAGAAATTAATCTCACCGTAGATCGGTTATTTGGAGTTCGGAGTACTAATATTGTTAATTCTGTAATTAAGCGTTTTCTACAGAACTATTCTAGGGTTGAAAGGAGCACTCGCTTAGGACAAATTATGCAGGAGGCTGAACCGCTTTTACCTTTAGATTTTAATGCTACTTACTTCAGAGATAGGGATTCTAAACACAGTCAATTAATAGGATTTAAAGATACTGATGATGAAGGAGTTAAACAATTTAAAGATATTTTGGTGGGAGATTTAGGAGTTGACAATAATACTCTCAAACCAACTCAAGCGGAAGACCAAATTTTAATTGTTAAAGAATATGCAGCTTTTCCTTTGAGACTAATTACTAATCTTGAGCAAATGAGAAATTCTTACATTCGAGAAATGAATTATTCTACTTCTTTTCTACATAACGACAATCAGATTTTCTTTGCCGATATTATTCCTCCAGATGCAGCAAAAATAGAAGAGTTAGAAGATATTTTTTATCCTTGTTTGGCTTTAGAATTAATTAAAAAAAATGGGGATGAGTTATTAGAATTTCTGTATTACAATGATATGCGAGATAGTTATTACACTGCCGAGCTTAGTTCAGTTTGGAATCAAGCTTTAGAGGAATTAGCTAATCGGCAGGATATGACAGAAGCTTTAAAAAGTATTCTGGATAAAGAAGTAGAAAAAATAGACAAAGAACCTCATCTCTGGGAAAACTATTATTTGCCGAAGTTGCAAAAATTTGTTAAACAAATTGATGATTTACCGGAAGATGATCTTAATTATCCTTATAAAAATACGGTAGTTGGAACACCACCAACAAATGACAATTCTGGAAAGGAAGGAATTATTAATCGCTTCCGCCGTCGCATACAAAAGAAAGTAAAAAATATACAATTACTTCAGTCAAAATATACTGTGACAGAGGAAAGTAAGGAAGCAAGAAAAGATGAAATTATTGATATTGATATTGATTTCGATAATTTGGATAATTATCGCGATAACCAACAGACTTCAGAAGATGATCCGATGGAAAAATTGAAGGATTTAGTAAGGATGAAAGAACAGGGATTTTTGACAGATGAAGAATTTCAGGCAGCTAAGAAAAATATATTAGGTATTTAAGTAAGATAAAGGAGCTTTAATTATGGTTGAATTATTTTAAATAATTACAAAAAAAAGAGTCGAAAAGTTATTGCAGAATCTACTCAAAAAACATAGGAAAACAAAGTTTATTTGTTTCTATTCTGGGATATCTAAAAATTATTATACTTGTGAGGTAAAAATTATGGATTTTAGTCAACAGAAAACAATCAACAGGCAAATACCAAGAAAAAAGATAAAATATAACTGTACCTCACTAAACTAAGAAATGCTATATTTGATGTGATTTACCACAAAATTATAATTTTTAGTGGCAAATAAAAAAAGATGTATGGATTTAATCTAAAGGAGTTTTAATTATGGTTGAATTATTCCAGCTAATTCCATTTCCATTGCTTATTCCATTGCTTATTTTGAGTATAGTATTGGTAATCTTTCCCACTATATTTACTGCCATAGTGCGTATCCGACTCTACAATCATTTAGTATTTTTAAATGATAGAGTTAGAAGACTAATTAATGGAGTAAGTCCAGGAGGAAAACCCCCAATAATTAAAATTTTAGAAGCAAGATTTTCCATAGCAAGTCAAAATTTAGAAGAAGTTAATACAGCAGCATTAGTAGATGGAATTTATAGCCAAGAAAAATTTTATTTTTTAGGATTTCCATTACGATGCCATCAATGGGATTACTTTTCTCAAGCATTACCTAACCTATTAATATCCTTTGGATTATTAGGCACTTTTCTTGGAATAGTGATTAACTTATCAAGCTTAATTCAAACAATTGATCAAGTTAAAGCAACTGATATAAATAATTTAGTCAAGCAATTACAAGACCCTATCCAAGGTATGGGAATTGCTTTTATTACTAGCTTAATTGCTGTAGCTTGTAGTTCCTTATTAACAGTAATTAACCTTAAATGGAATACTAATTTGGCAAGAGAAGATTTAATCAGCTATTTAGAAGATTACCTCGATAATATTTTACAACCACAAATAGAAGGTAATACTAGACTTGATAGGGCTGTTAACCGCATGGTAAAACAGCAAAATGATTTCTTAACCAACTTTCATCAAAATGTGGCATATGCAGTGGAATCATCCTTGGGAAAAGTAGCAAGAGAAATTTCCAAAGGTAACAAAGAAGCGGCTGATATCGCCAAACAAGTTTATACAAGATTTACTGAATCTTCTGGAACAATATCTAATGCAGCAGGTAGATTTGAATCAGTTGTTAATAACTTTCAAAATATTATTGCTGATGAGATGAAACCTACGGTAAAAGAATTTAAGGAGGCATCTAAAACATTTCAACAAAGTCAATTTCCTAAAAAATTATCAGAAGCTACTCAAAATTTAGCTACCATGCAACAAAATTTTTCTAGCTCAACTTCTGCTTTACAAGAAACAGTAAACGATATTAAAGAATCATCGAATAACAACAGTCAGACTCTAGGAAGTTTAACAGCAGAAATTATCAACTTTAATCAAAACTATCGTGAGGTATTTGAATTACATCAAATCAATCAACAATCTCTCCAAAATATTATTCCTAAACTTAACGAAGGAGCAAATAATTTTAAGTCAGCTTCCCAAATAATTCAAGACCTACAGAATGAGATTAAGGTTAGAGAAGAAAGTCTGGTAAATCTACAATCAGAGCTAGCTAATATTGTAAAAACATTGAAAGCAAATTCCCAAGAAGTCAATACAGAGATTCAAAATTTTGGTAACAAGCTAATTGATAACGTAGCCCAAAAAGTAGATATTAATAACCAGGAAATTCAGAAGGTACTGGAAAAATTTCAGGTATCTATTACAAGTTTAGATAATTTAGGCGATCGCTTGACTAATACTTTAGTTGAACAGGTAGGTAACAATAGTCAAGAAATTAGGACACTTCGAGAAAAAATTGAAGAATCTGCAGGTTATCTGAGTCAGATAAAAAACAAGTTTGAAAAGTTAGAATCAAACTTACAATCGCAATTCCAATCTTCAAGTAATACTACTGAAGTTAAAGACTCTTAATTAGAAGCAAATTCCAGGAGAAAGTCTATTTAGAAATTGGGATAAAATATGAACCACAAATATTGGCGCTTTAGTATCCCACTGAAATGCTCCTATGGAAGAAGTCTGGAAGTTAATAAGTTCTCATTCCTTAATACTATTGAATATCAGAGTAAATCTGATACTAAGTTTAGAGTTAGTAAAGATTTGCTCACTCTATGAAACTATAATATGGTTATAATTTTGGTAAATACGCATAGGTTTTAAACCACTATTTAATTACCAAAACTTTTTGATTTTTTAAGATAAATAAAGAAGTAAAAATTATGAGTCGCCGTTTACGATATTCAAGGTTAAATCAAGCTCTCAATGTCTGGCAATCTTTTACAGATGTGATGTCGAGCGCCTTTATGATTTTGAGCTTATTTTTGTTATTAGCACTACTTAAATCAGGAGTTGTAAATTCAGATATTTCCAGAGTCAATAATGAACTTAAATTAGTAAAAATAGAGAATAAAAAACTGCAGGATAAAGTCAAAGAAAAAGACAAAAAAATACAGGAAAAATCTGAAAAAATCAAGCAACAAGAAAAGACTATTAAGGGAAAAAATGAAAAAATTTCTAGCTTAACATCCCAGCCACCAATTGAAATTACAGAAGTATCTAATCGTAAATTTCCATCAGGTAGTGCCGAATTAT
>JAKQYE010000148.1 GCA_023356605.1 Trichodesmium sp. MAG_R02
TTATGCTGCCAAAAGAAATCCCTGGTTTGCCCAAAATATTCATGCCACTAATTTTTTGTGTTCTATAGAATTAATTTATTTAATTTGTTGACTCAAAATAGTAATGATAATTCATGTATCTTTCTGTACTACATGCGGGAAGTGCGGAATGTGGGATATAAGTCATATCTAGGCGGAACGCATTCTCAAAATCAAGAATATTTGAGCGACCTGATACTTGCCACAAACCTGTAATTCCTGGCAAAACATTTTGTCGTGTAAAATGACGTGACTTAAAATATTCAATATCTCGCAAGGGTAAAGGTCGTGGTCCGACTAAACTCATATTACCTTTCACCACATTAATTAATTGAGGCAGTTCATCAAGGCTATAGCACCGGAGAAATTTACCTACTCTAGTAATCCGTGGGTCATCTTTTATCTTGAATAGTACACCATCTTTAATTTCATTTTTCCCTAGTTTCATTTTTCCCTTCCAATTCTTTGAGTAATTGATCGGCATTAATTACCATTGTGCGGAATTTCCAGACTTTAAAATGTCGTCCTTTCAAACCCATCCGAGCTTGTTGATAAAATATTGGTCCTGGAGAATCTAGCTTAATTAGAACTGCAATTAATAATAAGTATAGGAAAAGCTAACAAAAGAAACAAACCTGAAAAAACTAAATCAAAACTGCGCTTTATCCAATAATCAACACCGACAATTGCTGGTGGACTTAAATGAATTGTTGGTATTCCACCAATCATCTCTATGCTAGGTACTTGGGTGGGAATATTTAAACCAATTGGTAAAATCCGCAGATGAATACCTGCTGTTTTTACACTCCAACAAAATTCCATCTGTTTTGGAATTGACTCCCAAGAACAGACAAAAATTTCTCCCACTTCTTGCTTAGATATCTGCTCTAAAATCTCTGGCTAGCGATGATAATTTTCTCTAGTAGATAAATCTACTTCCCCCAATATTTTATATTCTTTATTTCTGTTTAACTTCAGAACAATTTTTGCCACTAAAGTATGCTGATGAGTACCCACTAAAAAAATTTTATGACTGAGAGAACCTCCCCTGCGAATATTTGTAATAAAAGCTTCTGAAATTAAACGACCAGTCAGTACAAATATCAGATTAAATAGCCATGCTAGTAAAAAAGTAGAACGAGAAAAAACAACTGATCCTGGTTCGTAGAGGAAAGCTAGAAATAGTAAAATTACTTGGGCAAAGATAAGACTTTTAATTAACCTAAAATATTGGCGACGATTTTTGCGATTGCCATACAATCCAGCTGCAGCAATATATTTAATGTAATTAGTAAAATTGGTAGTAAAAATCCTGGTTGAGATGGAGTATCTCCAACTAAGTCAAAAGATGGAACTGCTTTCAAGATATTTACATTATTGCTAACCCACTGAGCACTTTTCCAAGCAAAAGATATTAAAATTGCATCTAGAAAAACAAATAAAATTGTACGTAACCATCCCAAACTAGTACCGTGACTAAGACTGATTATTTTGTCAGGAGCACGTTGGTCTAATTGACTTTGGTAAATGTCAAGAGTTATAAGCTTTTGTAAGTTAACCATTTTTTCATTCTTCTTATTATGTTATTTGGCGGGGCAAAAAGTAACATTCAATAGGCAACAAATAAAATCTATAATCAGCTTTTTACTCATCGGATTTGTTAGTTTATATTTCCACAAGTAACACTAGTCATACACAGCTAGTTTCAGAAAATGTTACTTATAACTATAGGTTATCGGGCAATCAGGAGTTATCATTCAACAGCTACGGATTCTAGATCTGTAGAGCGATTTGGTAGTTAATAGAGCACTTTTCACTTAATAGTTAGGTTATGAGCATTAACGCACAATCATCGGCAAGATAACCAATACCTTTCATTTTTGTTGCTCTGACCTACTGTAGCACTGTTTACAAGTTCAAAATCAAAAGTTGTCTCTGAATGATTTATCAATGTCCATATCCTCCCCAAACAAGGCTTACCAAATTTAACTACATCCGTACTCTTACAAATTTAGGATATCATATCTATACCCCACTTTGTTGTACGACTAAAATACTACAAAAGACTTTTTAAGGAAGAAGGTGGATTAAAGACTCTATTAGCATTGATAGTATTATTACTGGTATTGATAATAGTAATACTAATGCTACTATCACGATAACTATTGTTATTATTAGTTTGTGTGGTATGTATTTTTACTTATAATTTTCATAATTATTATTAGACAATTCTTTGAATAGTTAGTCTGATATCCTAACCTCTTAACATTAAATTGATAAGTTTTACTAATCTATCGCCCTGAATGCTATCCCTGAAACCCTTATAGCTATGGGCATTGATTTTAACTGTTATGAAGGATTGTAACTAATTTTTTATGAGAAAATTAGTTATTGATAAGCTTTAATTGATATTAATTTCTATAATGGAGATTTTTCCTATAAATCTCTTTGAAAATGTAAATATAGATAAAGATATATGAAGATATGCAGAATGTCGGATAATAACCATATTTTTTGATGAATCAGGGGTGAATTTAAGTATGACTCGTCTTTATGGTAGAGAAAAAATAGGAGAAAGAGTAGTCACAAATGCTCCGTGAAAATTGAGGTCGCAAAACAAGTGCCTTAGGAGCATTAAGTCTAAATGGTTTAATTATATCAATGACGGTAATTGGTAGTACAAATAAAACAATATTTGAAATATATATTGAACAAATTTTAGTACCTCAATTATGGTGCTTAAGCAATTGTTTTGATGGATAATTCAAGTATCCATAAAGGGCAAAGAATTGAATAATTGATTAACTCAGCATGAGCCAAATTAATATTCTTACCATCTTACTCTACTAGAGAGAGTCGCCTATAGAATTAGGCTGGTCAAAATTTAAGAATTTCCTCCGTTCTTATGAAGCTCGAACTTCAGAACAATTGTATCGAGTGATTAGTAAGCGTAAGGGCTCAAATTACTGAAGACGATGCTTTGGGTTGGTTGAAACATTATGGTTTACTCATATGAAGAGCGCTGTAAGGGTTATGAACAACTTATTTTTTTTATACTTTTAATTATTCTTAAACCTCTAAGTTATAAGCACCTAAGTAAAATTCTTTACCTATCCTAATTTGATGTAAGCAATACAGTACAAGGAGTTTTGTTTGAGAAAATGTGTACTTCATTTTGTGTGTCTATTTAGCTAATGGATGAATGCTTACATTATTTGTTATCTATTAACATTACGCTGTAAAGCAGTTATTCTCTGAGAATTAGTGAATACTCCTTCTCCTTGAATTTTATTTATGGGTGGTTTAATCTCAATTTTAATAACTTTCTCAGTACAAATACAAACTGTTTCATCCATTAAATGAAAGGTAATCCAAGGCTGTTTGAGTAATTCTTGTAATTGTGCTTGAAATTGTTGTACATTCACTGGTAAACTGAAACTTTCTGTGTTACCGTCTATATAATAAAACGTTATTTCTGTATTCATTTCTTGGGTGTATTTAGCGAATGAACCTTTCATTGTATTTGCTCCCAAATTTGATTTTTAAATTATTTTTTATTGCACAATTTTTGTGTAGATATTTATTTTGAAAAAATTCTAATTTATCAATAATTTCTAGAGTCTGGCTTTGAGAGCTTGTAGAAGATAGGGAATAGGTAAAAACATCATTTATATGAGAATAGGAATAAGTAAATATACAATCATTTGTGACTTATCTATTTCCAATTGACCCGAATTACTACTCTGTTAGGGATGTAACATGGAACCTATAGCCACGTGCGCTGGTATGTCTACATAGTACAACTTGCTAATAATATAATATATGTGAAAATATTAGTAATAGTAGCACAAACTTGTACTACATTCAAAGACAATAGTAATATCCGATATTCCGCATATCTTCATATATCTTTATTTATATTTACATTTTCAAAGAGACTTATAGGAAAAATCTCCATTGTAGAAATCAATATCAATAAAGGTTATCAATAACTAACTTTTTATGAGAAAATCAGTTACAATCCTTCATAACGGTTAGAATAGATGCCCATAGCTATAAGGGTTTCAGGGAAAGCATTCGGGGCGATAGATTAGTAAAACTTATCAATTTAATGTTAAGGAGTGCGGAATGTGGGTAATATGTAAACATGTGAGCGCTCATTGCTATACCTGTCTATCCCCGCGCAACAAACGAATTTTGTACCTTACAAATCAGTACAGGAATTACTATAGATATCCTCATTACTAAATCATAAGAGTTATCAAAATATATCCCCACCCCATTTAATCACTAAGCTGTTAAGCATTTAAAGGACGTATCGTAAACTTTACCAAAATAGCTAAATCCTTAATGTACCAAATTTTTACTTTAATTGGTTGTTATTAGAATAGGCCATCTAAATAGTTAACAGCTTATATATATTTCCACATTATATATTTCCACATATATAGTCGTTTGACAATAGAATTGAGACAAGTGTTTGTTGCTATGAAAGTATTTCAGGCAAAATATGTATCATCCTTATTTAAAATGACTATAGCAATCCGCCCATAGGTTGTGACAAATCAAAAAGTAAATAAAACTGTTAAAACTCTTACCTATTCTCTGTTTCCTGTTCCCTGAACCCTAAAAAGCAGTAGGATTTTTGCCACGAACACTCTAAGGATTGCTATATCAATTTCATTTCACTTGGGTAAAACCCAACTACTAGCTGCTTTGAGGCCAAAGAAATATCTGCAAGAGACCACAACTAAGAAGCTAGCAGCGGACTTTTACTGTTAGTGAATAACCAACTATTGTTTTATATTTCATTTGAAAATGCTATGTTAGGGGGTAAAAAATTAATAATTTTTAGTATAAACTTTGAATATAGGAAAGAATATTAAAACTTTTTAATAAAACTTAATAATCCGAATAATAGTTCCCTATACTCAATAAAGTTTACCCTAACTTATCTTTTAGTTGTCATGACTAAATCTACTAATGTGTCCCAAGCAGCTACATCTTTACTATCCCTAAAAATAGCCCCAGCTCAAATTATTAGAGGGAAAAAGGCTCTGGCCCAATCAGGAGAGGCGATCGCCCGCCTAGGTAATAACCCCCTGATAGTCGGAGGCGATCGCTCTGTAAAAATCATTCAACCCCATCTCCAACCCCTACTACAAAGCCATAATTTAAAATTTACCCAGGCTAACTATGGCTCAGACTGTAGTGAAACTAGCTTGGCCAATCTTCGTCAAGCTTTAGCCACTCAAGAAGTAGACTTAATAATTGGTATTGGTGGTGGTAAAGCTCTCGATACAGCCAAACTTCTAGCTCATCAATGTTGTTTACCCATAATCACCATTCCCACCTCAGCAGCTACTTGTGCAGCTTGGGCAGCATTATCAAATATCTACTCAGACCAAGGCGCTTTCTTATATGATATAAGTCTAGCTAGATGTCCAGAATTACTAATTCTGGATTATGGGATTATCAAAACTGGTCCTCCACGGACTTTAGTAGCTGGTATTGGAGATGCAATCGCCAAATGGTATGAAGCTTCAGTAAGTAGTGGCCACTCAGAGCAAACAATGATTATTTCTGCTGTCCAACAAGCCAGAGTATTAAGGGATATCCTATTTCAAAAATCAACTATTGCCCTGGAAGAACCAGGAGGAGAAACCTGGGAAGAGGTTGTAGATGCAACAGTATTATTAGCAGGTTTAATTGGAGGTATAGGAGGGGCTCAATGTCGAACTGTGGCGGCCCATGCTATTCATAATGGCCTCACTCATTTGTCTGCTAGTCATGGCACATTACATGGAGAAAAAGTGGCTTATGGTATATTAGCTCAGCTAAGGTTAGAAGAAATGCTACAAGGCCATCAATTAGCTGCAACTGCCAGACAACAACTGTTAAAATTCTATAATCAGATTGGTTTACCAAAAAGCTTAAATGACTTAGGCTTGAAAGAAATCACTTTATCTGAATTATCCCATGTTGCTGAAGTTGCTTGTAATCCCAATTCTGACATTCATCGGTTACCATTTAGGGTAGTTCCAGAACAATTAGTAGCAGCAATGGTTTCTACAACAGTTCCATTAGGTCTAGAAAAACAAAATTCGGATTTGGGAACTAAATCAGATGTTGGTACTACAGCAGATTCTAAAATGTAGGGAATTACTATAGTTTTTCCCGATGCTGTTAGTCTAGCCTATTCTTAGCCGTGAAGATCAGGCTCTTTGAAATTCCTAATATATTGATCAAAATATTTTGATCAATATATTAATAATCGATACAGCAATTCTAAATTGGTTGTGAAAACTTTTATAACATTTAATATTAACGCTAAACTTTTAAAATTTTGACTGTACTTCGCCAATTCAACACCTCCCATAACTAACTACCAACAAAATATTGCAACTTAAATAGGATTGCCATAATCTAATATTTAAAACCTCTTCTTTCAAGTAAAAAAAGCAATATAAATTTCGTTTGAGTCAATCAACTTCCTTGGGACAAGAAGTTAATTGTTAATTATTGAATCGGTTTCTCTGCTCTTTATACTACCTTTAACCGGTTGAAATATTCTTATAAGAACTTACTCAGTTTCCTTTTTCCCAGGACTTACCTTCAGAATAACTATCTGAAGCCCAGGAGTTCTTGAGTTGTCTGTGAAAAAGTTTAAAGGTTTTGTCTATAAATGGTCTCTTAAAGAGGAAGATATTAAATCCAATTTTTTTGTAAAATATATTTTTCAAATAAATAATATATGTATTCGATTAACCCAGCAAACAGGGTACAAGAACTACCACCTTACGTTTTTGCCCGTTTAGATGAACTGAAAGCTCGTGCCCGTGAACAAGGACTAGATTTAATTGATTTGGGAATGGGTAACCCAGATGGGGCGACTCCTCAACCTGTGGTTGAGGCTGCCATTAATGCTTTACAAGATCCTACTAATCATGGTTATCCACCTTTTGAGGGTACTGCTAGTTTCCGTAAAGCAGTTACTGATTGGTATTTTCGTCGTTATGGTGTAGAGCTTGACCCTAATGGAGAAGCTTTGCCACTTTTGGGTTCTAAAGAGGGTTTAACTCATTTAGCTTTGGCATATATAAACCCAGGAGATTTAGTTTTAGCACCTAATCCTGCCTATCCAGCACATTTTCGGGGTCCTTTGATTGCTGGTGGTAAGGTTCATAGTATTCTACTAAAACCAGAAAATGATTGGATTATCGATCTGGCAGATATTCCTGATAGTGTTGCACAGCAGGCAAAAGTTTTCTATTTTAATTATCCGAGTAATCCTACTGGTGCTACTGCTCCACGAGAATTTTTTCAAGATGTTGTTGCTTTTGCCAAAAAATATGAAATTTTGCTAGTTCATGATTTATGTTATGCTGAGTTAGCTTTTGATGGTTATCAGCCTACCAGTTTATTAGAGATTCCTGGAGGAAAAGATATTGGTGTTGAGTTTCACACTATGTCTAAAACTTATAATATGGCTGGTTGGCGAATAGGTTTTGTTGTTGGTAACTTTCGTGTTATTCAAGGGTTACGGACTTTGAAAACTAATTTGGATTATGGCGTGTTTAGTGCTTTGCAGTCAGCAGCTAAGGCTGCTTTGCAGTTACCGGATAAATATTTATATCAGGTACAAGAACGTTATCGTCAACGTCGAGATTTTCTGATTCAAGGTTTAGGGAAGTTAGGTTGGAATGTACGAAAAACTCTCGCAACTATGTATTTATGGGTCCCCTGTCCTACAGGAATAGGTTCTACTGATTTTGCTTTATCTATTTTGCAAAAGACTGGGGTGGTGGTAACTCCTGGAAATGCTTTTGGTAGTGGTGGCGAGGGTTATGTGAGGATTAGTTTAATTGCTGAGTGTGAACGTTTAGGTGAAGTATTAAGTCGGTTTGAGCGAGTAGGTATTTATTATCAATAGATATGGTGGAAAATAATGTAGAGGCTTTCTATGGAACGTTTCTAGCAGATTTTAATTAACTATTCGGTTTTACTAAGGAATGAGAATTAAATAAAGTCCATAATTTTTTTTAAAGAAATCAGATTACAACATGGACTATTTATTGTAAAATTTTAAGTCATAAACCTGCTAGTAATTTAAGGGGATAAAAAGCAGTAATTCTTCCTGTATTAAAAATCTTAAAAAAAATAAAATTATCATCACAGTAGACCGGTAATTCTACAGTATTTTTAGATATTATGGGTTGAAAAAGTATTAAAAACAAGGGTAGTGGTGTACAAGTAGTGATTTTTGCAGTTAGACTCCTGACAGTAAAAGGGGTTTACTTATGAATATCACTACATCTACAGGACTACCAAAACAAGGTGTATATTTTGTTTTAAGAAAAAAAAAATATACCATGATTAAAAGGGGGAGGAAATATTTTCAGCTCTCATAATTACAAGTAAATATCGGTGAAGCCAAACTATTATTGGATCAAAAAGTTACCAAAATCAAGCAAGTGGGAATATATAGTCATTCTGATTTAGATTGAGACAAAATCTTTTTGCTGTGAAAAGGTTTTAGCTGAAAAAGTATCCCACTCTTATTCGGAATAACTATAGCAGTCCGCCCATAGGTTGCGACACTTCAATAAGTAAATAAAACTTTTAAAACTCTTACCTATTCTCTGTTCCCTTTTCCCTGTTCCCTAAAAAAGCAGTAGGATTCTTGCCACGAAAACTCATAGGATTGCTATATAACTCAATGATATAGTCATTTTAATAAAGAATTGAGACAAGTATTTCTTGCTATAACTCGCGTTTGGTGCAGAAAAAGTTTTCCAATATAATTTGAAATAACTATATCTACCATTAAGCTTGCTTGTCATTCCCTGAGAAGTTTTTTAGAAAAAAAGGGTGAGATAAGGTAAAGCTGGAAAGTAGACAAGGAAGCAGAGATAAGGAAAGATGATTTAAGATTTTATTACTAAAAATTTAAAATTTAAAGTTTATTAAGTTAGAATGCTAGCCTACGTCTTTGAAAAATAATCAATACATCTGCGAGGTATGCATGATATATAACCATAGTAGACCTATGAAAAATAAGTTGGGTAATCAGCTAAAGAAAATCTTGACTATTACAATGCTTACCTGTACAAGTTTAATTTTTTTCAGCACTACAAAGTCGGCAATAGCTCACCATCCAATGGGTGGTAAAATGCCAGCTAATTTATGGGAAGGTTTACTTTCTGGTATGGGACATCCAATTATTGGCATAGATCATTTGTCTTTTGTAGTGGGAGTTGGATTAATTGCAGCAGGAATGTCTAATCGTATATCAATATTGGCATCTTTTATTGCTACAGCAATGCTAGGAACAGTTATTCATATTCTTAGTATTGATTTGCCTTTAGCTGAAATAGCAATCGCTATTTCAGTGGTTGTTCTTGGTGCAATATTAGCTTTGAAACAAAAGCTAGATACTCCTTTACTAATTATCTTTGCTGCCATTGCTGGCATATTTCATGGTTATGCTTATGGAGAAGCAATTATTGGTGCAGAAATAACTCCATTATTAGCATATTTGATGGGTTTTACTGTAATTCAATTATTTATAGCATTATTGGCAATGAAGTTTGCTGAATTAGTGAGTAATTATTGGCAAAATCAATTGTTTTCATTAATGCGTTTTTTAGCTTTAGCCATAATTTCTATTGGGGCGGTTTTTTTCCTAAGGGCTGTTTTCAGCTAATATAACTCTTTTCAAGCTAGTAAGGTACATTTTTTTATGTGGCTGAATGGCTATAATATCTGAGGATTTAGTAGAGAGAAAGAAAGTCTAAGATTTAAGCTATAGGTAGAAAAATTACTTATTGATTTCTTTTTTTCTATCTTTTCTATCTTTTCTAGATTCTCAATTTTGTCGAAAAACTTTCAATAAATACTGATACAATTATGAGTGGTAAAATTCCAGTTACTGTAATTACGGGTTTTCTAGGTAGTGGTAAAACTACCACAATTCGCCATTTATTACAAAATAATCAAGGTCGTCGGATTGCTGTTTTGGTAAATGAGTTTGGTGAAGTTGGCATAGATGGAGATTTGTTACGTTCCTGTCAAGTTTGTGATGAGGAAGATGTTACTAATAATATTGTTGAACTAACTAATGGTTGTCTGTGCTGCACTGTGCAAGAAGAATTTTTTCCGACTATGCAAGAATTATTAAAACGTCGAGAAAAAATTGATTCTATCTTAATCGAAACTTCTGGGTTGGCTTTACCAAAACCTTTGGTACAAGCATTTCGGTGGCCGGAAATTAAAACTTCTGCTACTGTGGATGGAGTTGTTACTGTTGTTGACTGCGAAGCAGTGGCAAATGGTAGTTTGGTTGGAGATATTGATGCTTTGGAAGCTCAACGTCAAGCTGACCCAAATTTGGACCATGAAACACCTATTGAGGAATTATTTGAAGACCAGTTAGCTTGTGCTGATTTAGTTGTATTAACTAAGGTTGATATGGTGGATCAAGCTACTTCTGATAAAGTGCAAAATTGGTTGAGGGTGCAGTTGCCTAAAACTGTTAAAATAGTCCCTTGTATTGGAGGTGAAATTAATCCAGATTTATTGTTGGGTTTTAATGCTGCAGTTGAGGATAATTTAGATTCTCGCCCTAGTCACCATGATACGGAAGAAGAACATGAACATGATGATGAAATTAATTCTGTGCATTTAGTTTTAGATGAAGAGTTTGAACCTAAAGGGTTGGTTGAATTTTTGAAACGTTTAGTGGCAAATTCTGAGATTTATCGGATTAAAGGTTTTGTCGCGGTGCCAAGTAAGCCAATGCGTTTGGTTTTGCAAGGAGTGGGGTCACGCTTTGATTATTTCTATGACCGTCTCTGGCAAAGAGAGGAGATTAGGCGCACTAAGTTAGTTTTGATTGGTCGTTCTCTACAAACAGAAAAAATTCAGTCGGAGTTGGGTCATCATTTTTCTATTTAACTTACATTCCGCACGTCAAAATGTAGTATATCAGACATACTATTGAAAGTCTGGCCTGATAATAACTCTAAACTTTGTAAGTAAAAATACATATTACAGAAACTATTGATAGTTATTAGCAATAACAGAGGCTGTAATCCACCTTCTTCCTTAAAAATACCCTTGTAGTATACTTCAAGTGCGGAATGTGGGATTTAAGTTTAAGTGAAATATGGTCGTTTAACTTTAGATTGAGACAAGCATTTCCTGCTATGAAAAGATTTTATGGCGAAAATTGTTTCATTGCTAAGTTAAATAACTATATTTTCTCTCCTTTTTTTCCGGGATATTTAATATTTAAATTTTTTATCAGTCCTCCCGTTATTTTTAGGTTTTTTACTCTTGATTTTTTTGTTGAATAAAAAATCAAAATGAATATTTGCCCCTCCTCAGGATAGATCTATGTATTCCCATCTACCTTTGCTTGAAGATTTCCCCTTGTTTTTTGTTTTCAACGTAACTGCTCGGGTAGAAAATTAAAGATAATTACTATAAGGGGAGAAATAAATATAGATTTAGGATGGGCAAATCTCTTCAGTAGTCAGGTTTTTTTCATCCTCAAAAACCTTCTTTATAATACCTTTATTTTTGACTTTCAACTTTAAGTATTTATAGAGTTGAATAAAAAGTCATGCTTATTAGCAAGTTATAGCCATTGATATAACTAGATCATATTTGGCTTGAATATGCAACCCATTTTTTTTACTGAGAATTTAGCTTAAGAAAATGAATATCTGTGTCTCCTCAGGAGAAATTTATCTATTCCTATTTGCCTCTACTTGAGTATTTCCCTTTTTTTTGTTTTCAACGTAACTGTTCAGGTTAGAAATTAAAGATAATTGCTATGAGGGGAGAAATATAGATTTAGGATGGGCAAATCTTTTCAGTAGTCAGGTTTTTTTCATTCTCAAAAACCTTCTTTATAAGACCTTTATTTTTGACTTTCAACTTTAAGTATTTATAGGGTTGAATAAAAAGTCATGCTTATTAGCAAGTTATAGCCATTGATATAACTAGATCATATTTGGCTTGAATATGCAACGTAACTGCTCAGGCTAGAAATTAAAGATAATTGCTATGAGGGGAGAAATATAGATTTAGGATGGGCAAATTTATTCAGTAGTCAGGTTTCTTTCATTCTCAAAAACTTTCCTTATAAGACCTTTATTTTTGACTTTCAACTTTAAGTATTTATAGAGTTGAATAAAAAGTCATGCTTATTAGCGAGCTACAACAGCTGACATAACTGTATCAGGTTTGACTTGAATATGCAACCCATTTTGTTCTGCCTGAGAATTAAGCTTAACAAAATGAATGTTTGTGTATCCTCAGGAGAAATTTATCTATTCCTATTTACCTCTATTTGAGGATTTCCCTTTGTTTTTTGTTTTCAACGTAACTGCTCTGGTAGGAAATTAAAGATAATTAGACCTCTCCAAAATAGAAATTAAGGTAAAATTGTAGTGCCCAATTATATATATGCTGTCCCCAAATGAATAATGTATTAGAATATATTTATAATCATCCAAAAGAAACAAAAAGGATTATTGGTATTACAGATAAACAACTAATAAAATTAATAGAAAATGCTCAAAAAGTTGAAGACAAAAAAAGACAGGCGATCGCTCTCTCAAAGATAGTTACAGTAAGTGCTTGATAATTTTTGGAGATGTCTATTGCTATAAGGGAAGAAATATAGATTTAGAGTAGCCAAATCTCTTCAGTTATCAGTTTTTTTTCCATTCTAAGTAAGATTCGGCCAATCTCATGAATTTTTATGGATAGTGTCAGAGGGGCAAAAAAAGAGGACAAGAATGCTAGGAACCGAAGGCAGAAATAACTGACCCAGAGCAAACGATACGAAAACCCCAAGTACTACCGATTTCCTTGGCATAGTCATAGTAGCGCCAGGCGCTCCGACAATCTCCAGAACTTATGAACCAACAACCACCACGGAGGACTCTTGTATTATCATCACCTTCAGTTTCCCAAGGACTTCCATCGGTAGGTGCTTCATTATAACTGTTGTGCCAAACATCTTGGCACCATTCCCAGACATTCCCGTGCATATCGTATAAACCAAAGGCATTGGGAGGAAAAGTTCCTACATTGGTTGTTTCTTTTCGATATCTTCCTTTAGGAGCATTGCCATAAGGATAGCCGTTGTAATTAACTAACTCAGAGGTTATAGTTTCTCCAAAATAGAAAGGAGAAGTTGTCCCTGCACGACAGGCATATTCGAACTGACTTTCACTGGGAAGTGTGTAAATTTTCCCAGTTTTCTCCGATAGCTTTTGACAAAATTTTGTGGCATCGTACCAGCTTACTTGTTCTACTGGGCAACTTCTTCCTTTGAAATGAGAAGGATTATTTCCCATAATTGCTTGGTACTGGTTTTGAGTAATTGGATATTTGCTCATAAAAAAAGGTTGGAGAGCCACTTGATGTTGCGGACTTTCAAAACAGTATCTTTGTACCTCATATTCGGGGGAACCCATGAGAAAACTTCCCCCAGGAATATAAATCATTTCTAATGCTACGCCCCCGCTTAAATTTTCTATAAAAAATTCTGCTTCGTGGCGACGGCGGTTAATTTCTTGACCTTGTAAATTAACCTTTATTACCTCAAAACTAATTTTTTTTAGGGACATCACAACCACCTTCCTGCCATTGGAAAGAAGAGTATTTTTTGAGAACTCATCATTTTTCAAACTTTTACTTGTACAGTACCACTCTATTTTTAGATATACCATATTCTGGGTAATCATAGGTCTTTAGATTTAGGGGCAAATTTTAGAGGTTACCCCATCTAGAACAAGTCTTAAAACATAGAAAAAATTTATCTGCTTTCCACAAATTTGGAAAAGTAGCCTTAAAATAATAGGGTTTAGCAACTTCCATATCTTGACACTCAAAATCTGGAGTAATACCTTTTCTCAAAAAAATTTT
Organism: Trichodesmium sp. MAG_R02; assembly: GCA_023356605.1. Lineage (GTDB taxonomy): Bacteria > Cyanobacteriota > Cyanobacteriia > Cyanobacteriales > Microcoleaceae > Trichodesmium. Next base: position 13,963 of record JAKQYE010000148.1, read on the forward strand.
GACATTTTTTTTAGTAGGGGAGCAGAAGAGTAGAGGGAGCTTACAGGGGTAAGTTTTTAATAAAGGAGTAAGTAATCATTTTTCCCACATTCTGCACTTAATTCTGTAGTACAAAAAGATACATGAATTATCATCAGGACTTACGCAAAGACACTATATATAGCGCATGACAATTTCGACGAACTTCACGCTTTGTCACGTGCGTTAGCCCAGCTTTGCGTTAGCAATCCCCTAACTATTTTTATCCGACATTCCGCAGATCTTCATATATCTTTATGTATATTTACATTTTCAAAGAGACTTATACGAAGAATATTCGTTCTAGAACTCAATATCAATAAAATTTATCAATAACTAATTTTTTATGAGAAAATTATTTACGATTCTTTATAGTCGTGAAAATTGAAGTTTATAGCAATAAGGTTTTCAAGGGTAGCATTTGGGGCGATAGATAAATAAAACTTATCAATTTAATGTTAAGAAGTGCGGAATGTGGGTTTTATTTAAAAAACCAATAGTAGTTCAAGTCAAATAACCTTCATTTTAATTGAAGGATATTTCAATTGTTCGGTTAGATATTTTGATAATAATTCATGGCTGTTCTTGATAAATACTTTGGCCTATTTTAGTAGCAAATCTTTTTAACAAGTTCCACACGCTCCATTGCACAAGCAATGTGATTTTTCTGAATTATTCGCAGACGACACGCTCCACGCGTCCATTACCTGTTAATTGCTTAATTTCTCGATTGATATCTTCGATCTCCCATCGAGTTTGATATTCAAACTCTACATCATAAGAGTGATGATTGAGTCTAGTCATTAGTAACAATATATATATTCGGCAACAGTAGGCAGATACACATAATCCAAAATATTTTCACCTTTTTGCAGAGTGGAAACCCTTTAATTTTAATGATTTTTCCTGATTTTTTTTCAGCTTCATTCCAATTTAAATCTTGAACTTTTTTGTATTTTTCTACACCTCGTGTATCATCAACGCGCGCGATTATTTTTTAAAGGACAGTAGTAAATTTTTCTATCATTATCTATTAATCCCATTAATCTTTGTGTTGCATACCCAAATCCATTAATACTGTTTTAAATGGTATTTTCTTATTATTTATGGCCATGCATGGATCATTTCTTCAACACTCTTCTATTTTTGTTTTCTTATCAGTATCTGGGTCATAAATCCTATAATCTATAATCCATAATTGTTCATTCCTCGATTAAAATATAAACAATTAACTATTCCAAGACCCACGAACTTCGCAGCTGATAGAACGCAAACAACTTGATGTTCATTACCACTATATTGTCGTCGTGTAAGCTCAATATTATATCCTAACTTATTATTAATTACTGTGTCATCAAAAATCAAATAAGCTTCTGTATCACCAAACAAATTCTTCTTTAACATTTCGCCATAAATCTTCTGAATTTAAAGACTAATATCTTAAATAGCGATTTATTGTATCATGGCTAATATTTTCGATCTGGAGAGTGCGGCGTAGCGTTATAGTAAAATTTGTGTGAGATTTAAGTAAATATTGACGAGTTACAACAAAATTAAAATTCATTTTTTTGAACTAATATAATCCTGTCATCATCATCTAATAATTAAAGATTTTTAGGAAGTTAATTTAATATTTTGTAACCTTGTTTAAAGATATATTAAAAGTAATATCTATCTGAAAAAAAACTAATTATAGTATGGAGAATTTTATGTCGACAATACGCTATATATAGCGTACCTGCGTAAGTCCTGATCATCAGAATTTGAGCCAACAAATTAAACAAATTAATTCTACAGAACACAAAAAATTAGTGCCATGAATATTTTGGGCAAACCAGGGATTTCTTTTGGCAGCATAACATACAGGAGGAACCACACTACTGTTGTTCGCATCAATTATTTTTTTTAGCTCTTCAAGTAGTGCGATCGTGAAGCGGACTGGAAGTCTATCGCTTCTTATTATTGTTTCCCAGATAATATTTTTGACAACTTGAGGGTAAAAACTCTAAAATTAAGCTCCTTTCTTCTGTGAGATTTACCACTTTTGGCGA
>JAKQYE010000149.1 GCA_023356605.1 Trichodesmium sp. MAG_R02
GACTTGAAAAACTAAAGGTTTTTGAATAAAAATAGTTAGGCGATCGCACGTGACTATAGTGAAGTTCGTCGAAATTGTCATGCGCTATATATGGTGTCTTTGCGTAAGTCCTGATTATATTGGAAAAGTTTTTCTGCTGAAACGCGAGTTATGGCAAGAAATACTTGTCTAAATCTAAAATTAAAACAACTATATCTGTTGGGTTATGCTGGGTTTGGCAGGCTGAAGCTTACCTACAGGAGTCATGGGAGCTTTGAGCAAAGAGCTGGGAAGTTTGAGCGATCGCTCCGGTGGAAAATTTCGCTAAAAAATATATCTGTTGGGTTTCAGCAGCTAAACCAAACCAACAGAAACTCAGGAAAGCTAAAAACTATAAAAACTAGAATTATTTATTAAGTGTAATAATACAAAAATTAATTACCGTAAAATCCTGGGAAACTCTCAAAATTCAACTTAATATGAGATAGTTTAATAATGAATAAAAAAACAGTATCTCAAAATCTAAAAAAATCCATCAAAATTTACCAAGATTCTAATTTTCAGATTATCATTGGAATCACTTTAATCACAATTTTAGGTGGCCCTGGTATAAGTCCTCTTTTACCTTCAATAGCTAAAGATTTGAATATTCCTCCCGAACATATTGGTTGGGTGATCTCAGCATTTTTTATTCCTATTACTATTGGTACTCCAATCTCTGGAATATTAGCAGATCGTTATGGCAGAAAACAAATTTTGATACCTGCTTTATTCTTATTTGCAATTGCTGGATCCCTTTGTTCATTAGCTCCCAATTTTCGTACATTAATAGAATTTCGTTTTATACAAGGAATTGGCGCAACACCAATAGAATCATTAACTTTAACATTAATTAGTGACCTTTATCGCGGTAAATTGCTGACAACAGCTATGGCTTTTAGGACCATGAGTATTGGTCTTAGTTTAGTTATTTATCCTTTAGTTAGTGGTGGGTTAACTACCTGGGGATGGCGGTATCCTTTCTTATTATATTTAATAGCTATTCCCTTAAGTTTTTGGGTTTTATTTTGCTTAAAAATTCCGGCTATGCCTAAGCAAAAATTATTTAGCTTAAAAATTTATTTGAGAAATATTTGGCAAAGTCTTAATAATTATCAAGTTGGGTGTTTATTAATAGTAATTATTATAAACTTTATACTTACATTTGGTCCTTGTTTAACTTATATTCCTCTATTTGCCAATCGCCAGTTAGGAGCTTCTTATATTGTAATCGGAATTATTTTAGCCAGCAGAGGTATTTTTTTGGCATTTATTTCATCTCAATTAGGGATATTTGCCAAGTACCTATCTGAAATTACTCTGATCAAAGTTTCATTTATTCTTTATTGTATTGCTTGTATGATTACTCCCACAATTAATAATATTTGGCTGTTATTTATTCCTGGCATTTTATCTGGTTTTGCTCAGGGTATGGTAGCTCCCTCAACCCAATCTTTATTAGGACAATTATCTCCCGAACAATATCGAGCAGGTTTTATGGCGGTTACTGCAACAGCTTTATCTTTCGGGCAAACTTTAGGTCCAATTTTAGCAGGAACTATGTTTACTATTGGGGGAATGGCAGGAGTATTTTATAGCGGCGCGATTTTGAGTTTAATTATTTTTATTTTTATCAGTTATCTACTGGTAAATACCCCATCCATAAAAAGTTAAAAGCAGTTCAAACGGAGCAGATGAAAAATATTTAGACAGGACTTACCCATAACTACCATATATAGTATGATAATGCTTAAATCAGACTAAAACTATTATGATATGAAACTATTAATGAGCTTTTCAGATAATAAAACTATCCCAAAAATCCTTAACTGAACCCTATTGATATGTAGTAGGGTTTAATGGCCTAAACTCTATAAATAGTGTATAATTTTATTTTTTGTATAAGTTATGATATGGTTGAAATGCTAAACAGCTAAGTTTAGGATTAAGACTATTATCTAAAACTAAGGATGTAAACAAATTCATTTATCTCGCTCAACTATGTCTATCAATTTATCTCAAACTTCTGAACCAAAAATGAACTGTATACCCCGTTCATTTGATATAGATGCAATAGAAAATCTTTATACCAATCCAGCTATTACAAAGGGTGTAATGGAACGTGTATTTAATCATTTTTTGCCCAGAAATAGTGATCTTTATATAGCAACTTATCCAAAGTCTGGTACAACTTGGACTATGTCAATACTTGAACATTTAGTAAAAAAAGTTAGTGAAAAAGGTATTTCACTAGGTTTTAGTACAGAACATTTTTGTCCTTGGTTAGATACGGCTGCAAGTACAGAAAATTGGCGTTTAATATTTTCAAAGTTTGAAAAAGCTACATCTCCACGATTTTTTAAATCCCATGCTAGTGTAGGTTTGATCAAACAGCCAGCAAGAATAATTCAATGTTTAAGACATCCTCTAGATACATTTGTTTCTGCATGGCATCATGTTAGGGGAAAAAAAGAATTTAATTATAACGGATCTTGGCATCATTTCTTTTCCAAGATAGCACTAAAAGGAAAATTTGAGAGCGGTGATTGGTTTGACTATCATGAAGAATTTCTGAAAGCTTCTGAAGAAGGAAAAATTGAGGCATTATTTTTAAGGTATGAAGAAATGAAAAAAGATAATGCTATTTCTGCTATACATAAACTTGCTGAGTTTATTGGGGTTGAATCATATGATGCTGAAGAAATATCGAGAGCCACGAATTTTACAAAGATGAAAGAAAAATCCAATCAGGGACATATAGAGCCGGATGGAAGCTTATCTGATATGTTGGTTTCTCAAGAAGTTGGTGATAAAAATACCCCATCTAAGGCCCATATACGCAAAGGAATTGTAGGAGATTGGAAAAATTACTTGAGCGATAGTGAACTCAATTTGTGGCAGAATTATGTACATATCAAAAAAGAAACCTGTCCCCGTGTGATAGATTTCTTTTCTTTAGAGGGTTTACTTTGTTAATTTTCTAAAATTTATGCTGCTAGCAATTATTTAATACAACGCTTTTCAAATGGATGAACTACATTGCCATAATCAAAACCTTGTAGGGACCTTGTATAACAAAAATGCGTTTCATGTCGCATTCGCGTTACGTCCCTACTGTAGTCGACCGACATGAAAACTGCTGTAAGGGAATAGGGAATAGGGAATAGGTAATGGGGTAGAATAATTAGTTCCTTACTTACTATTTACTTTTCTCTGTAATCAGGACTTACCCATACCTCGTAGATAAGACTCTATCTGTAGGGTCGATTCGCGAATTTCTCCTAATAGATACGGCGCTTGGTACGTAAGTACTGTCAAATAATAGAAGATATAAAAAACCACGCTGAAACTTGCCAGCGTGGGAAAAATATGATAGATTACTAGGCTACTGTTACTGTAAACGCTCTTTTAAATGTTCCCCTACTCGTAAAGCATTAGCAATAATTGTTAAAGCAGGAGTTACAGCAGAACTTGATGGGAAAAAACTGCTATCTACAACATACAAATTCTCTACATCGTGGGTACGACAGTTAAGATCTAAAACTGATGTTGTTGAGTCTTCCCCAAACCTGCAAGTACCGCACTGGTTGGCAACCACTTCAATAGGAACTTCTCCACGAGGGTAAACATTACCTTTTGAGCGTGCAAAGAAAGAATTTCCAACGGCTTTGTCTACTGACTTTAATACCTCTATCCAACGATGAACTAGGCGATCGTGTGGTTCCAAGTTATTGGCAGTGTAATGGAAGAAAAGTTTGTCCCCCTTAACTTCAATGCGGTTATTAGGATCTGGTAATACCTCCGAATGCATCCACCAACCAACAGAACGTAATGCTAACCGCTTCAAACCAACCTCAGGCATTGCTTTTGCTAAAATAGACAAGATAGGTGGAGATTCAGCAAAAGTAATATCTTGAAGTAACCCGCCTGTATTCTGAATGTGACCCATTGGATAGGAATAATCTTCATCTCCCCAGTAAAAATCATTTATACAAACGCTTCTGAGAAAGTTTCCAGAGTTAGGTTTAGGACTAGGTTGCACTACGGCAGTCATTTGATTTTTCATCAAGTTGCGCCCAACCTGTCCAGAATTATTTGCTAAACCATTGGGATGTTTTTCGTTAGCAGAACGTAATAATAGTGCTGCTGAATTTACTGCGCCACAAGCAACTACAATAATATCCCCAAAAAATAGAAATGATCGTTTATCAATTTCGACTTCTACTGCTTTGACCATATTGCCATAGGAGTTGGTAAGTAAACAGACTGCTTTGGCATTAGTTTTAATAGTAATATTAGGAGAATTGAGCAGTGGTGCAATACCGAAGACTTCTGAATCTCCAGTAGGATCTTCCTTTTCCCGGGTGAGAGTTAATGGTAAAGTTTCTGGATGTAGACCTTGTTGGGCGATCGCGTTGACAACTTTTTGAATTTGTGGGTCGTGGTCAACTGCGGGATAAGGATATTCTTTACTATGATAAGGTTCGTTAGAATTCTTGCCATTCCCATCATGAGCTTTATCATGATGAGGTTCGTCATAGTTATTGTCAGCCTTACCATTAACTTTACCATTAACTTTGCCATGAACTTTATAAAGTTGTTCTGCCTCGGTATAATAAGGTTCAAAGTCCTTGTATTTCAGACACCATTCTGGAGAAATTCCTTCTTGATGTTCCACTTCTTCAAAGTCTTTTTCCCGCATCCGAATTAGGGCTGCTCCATATATTTTTGTATTACCACCAACAGCATAATTTGTCTGGGGAGAAAATGCTTCCCCTGCATTATCATACCAGTTTTCATGGGCACGGTAAAGTTCTTTCTTAAAGATATCAACATTAACTCGATTTTGCAATTCCAGAGGCATAAAATCACCCCTTTCCAGAATTAGAATTTTTTTGCCAGTGTCAGCAAGTTTACGTGCTAAGGTACCACCGCCTGCTCCTGTACCGATAATAATTACATCATAATGTTGGTCGTCAATAATCATTTTTCTCTTCCTTTAGTAATTTTTTTGAGGTATATTGAAAAAGGAATTATACCAATTATCAAAAGTAATGCTATATTTAGTTGATGCTTCAATTATTAAGTAATGAATATTGGCTAAATAACTATTTTGATAATTACTAGCTAGTAGGGGGTCAGTTATTCTGATTGTTAATACTATTTACGGACTTTACATATAACGTCCCTACCTCGATCTACGGATCTTGTATACAACATCCCTACCTATTTAATAAAATGTAGAAAAGTTTTTAATAGATAGTATTATACTATTCACAGAAGTCAACACCCTTTTACCCCCGGCAAACTGAGAAACCCGGTTTCTCGTAGATATTTATGTGTTAAAACAATGATTTACTGTCTTAACCGGGTTTCTTTGCGTAAGTCCTGTAGTATTATACTATTCACAGAAGTCAACACCCTCTTACCCCCCAAGGAGGGAATTAAGATTTTATAGGCTCAAAACTTTGACGCACTCAGTAATTTTAGGAAATTCTTTTACATCTAAGGTTTGAAACTATTTGTAACATTCTTTCTTCTAATTGGTATTAGGAGTAATTAAAATTAAATTTTTGATTAGTGGGAGCATCTTGCTCCCGTTTTTGAGCTGCTACCCTGGTTCAGGGATACTCTACCGTTGCCAACATGAAGTGGCTGCAGTTAGACATCTTTTTCCCATGGGTGAGTCAGAGGCTCAGATAGTTAAATTTCACTGCCAAATATAGATAAGGAGAAACAAAACAATCCAAATCACATCAACAAAATGCCAAAATAAAGAAGTAGCATTAATGCCAAAGTGACCATTCTCATAGTTGCCAGGAATAAAAGAACGACCTAACATAATTCCTTGTAACAAAATACCTGTTATAACATGCAGACCATGAAAACCTGTCAATAAATAGAAAGTTCCACCGAATACTCCTGTAGTGAAACCAAACTCTAAACTACTCCACTCAATTCCTTGACCAATAACAAAGTAAGTCCCCATTGCCATTGTTGCCAGCAAAAACACGCGAAACCAAGTCAAGTTATCCTTTTCTAAAGCTTTTTCGGCAAAGTAAATAACGAAACTACTGGAAACCAAAACCACTGTGTTAATTGCAGGTTCTCTAACTTCGAGACCAGAAATACCTGACGGCAACCAGTCGGGAATTGTGGTTTTGTAAATAATATATCCAACAAAGAAACTTATGAAAATCACGCTTTCCGAAAGTAGGAAAATGATAAACCCAAACATACTATTAGCTTCTTCATCGTGCTCATGCTCGGCAACTCCCGAGTGCAAATGTTCATGCACTTTTTCTGAAGTGACTGCACCATTCATATTACAATTCTCCTTTAATTTACTGGTTTTATCCTCATTATCCTGCTTCATAAAACCAAGATAAAATGTCTGTGGTTTAGACATTCCCATGTTGACTCCCTGCTTCTACCAGGACTTTCGGCAGCAGGACTTCCACAGGCATCAACGATCAAAGCAAATCTACTGTGGTCTACTCAAATGAAAACCGCTGTAGGTTGGGGTAGGTTGGGTTTTGTGAACAGAACCCAACAGAGATATATAGCTCAAGTCAGAACTTAGAATAACTATTCCCGAGTACATTCTTACTTTGATTAAATTTTACAGGAGCAAGAATTTCCTACTTGTCCTGACAAGTGCTATATTACAGTATAGATATTATTATTAGGTTGTCTTGTCCCTTTTTATCTTGTGTAGTAAAACCCAACCTACGACTGTTAACCGTTAACCGATAACTGTGTATGACCATTGGGGTCGTTAGCAGTCAAAGGTTCTGACTTACCGTAACCGTAGGGATCAGAAATAATGATAGGAAGTTCCTCAAAATTCTCCACATCTGGTGGGGAAGAAATCATCCACTCTAAACCTATTGCTCGCCAAGGGTTAGCAGGTGCCTGTTTACCTTTGATCCAGGAACTAACCATATTTAAAATGAAGGGTAAAGTAGACATTCCTAACAAAAATGCTCCTAGACTTGCTAGAACATTCCAGAATTCATATTCTGGTGCATAGGAAGAAACTCGACGCAACATTCCTTGTAAACCTAACGGATGCATTGGTAAAAAGTTGAGGTTAGTGCCGATAAATGATAACCAAAAATGTAATTGTCCTAAACCTTCGTAATACATTTTCCCAGTCATCTTGGGGAACCAATGATAAATGGCCGCATACATTCCCATGGTCACAGTACCATAGAGAACATAATGAAAATGACCTACGACAAAATAGGTATTGTTAACGTGAATATCGACAGGAACAGAAGAGAGCATAATGCCAGTAATACCAGCAAATACAAACATGACTAAACCGCCTAAAGCAAATAGCATTGGAGTATTTAGTCTAATTTTTCCACCCCAAATAGTCGCTACCCAGGCAAATACCTTAATACCAGTTGGTACAGAAACGCACATGGTTGATAACATGAAAACCATCCGCATCCAGGGAGGTGTACCACTCGCATACATATGGTGTACCCAAACAAGACCACTGACTCCAGCAATAATCATGGATGAAATTACTACCACTTTGTAACCAAATAGGGGTTTGCGACTGTAAACTGGAAATATTTCCGAGAAAATGCCGAATATAGGTAGGATGATGACATAAACCGCAGGGTGGGAATAAAACCAGAAAAAGTGTTGGAATAAAACTGGGTTGCCTCCGTTAGCAGGGTTAAAAAATCCTGTTCCTACCGTAATATCAAACAACAGCATAACCGCCCCTGCTGTTAGTGCTGGTAGTCCGAATAATTGAATAATTTGGGCTGCAAATACTGTCCAAACAAAAGCTGGCATTCGGAAAAAAGTCATACCTGGCGATCGCATTCTCACAATAGTTGTGACAAAGTTAACCGCTCCCATAATAGAGGAAACCCCGGAAATGGCCACAGCAAGAATCCATATTACCTGACCAGTAATAATGCTACCCGTAGGGTTTTGGATACTTACAGGAGGATATGACCACCAACCAGCTTGAGCAGGTCCACCAGGAGCAAAGAAACTAGCCATCATTAGGATACCTACTACTGGTACCATCCAGAAGGCAGCAGCATTCAAACGAGGGAATGCCATGTCTCGGGCTCCAATCATTATGGGTACAAGATAGTTTGCCAGACCAACTAGGGATGGAAAAGTCCACAAAAATAGCATTACTGTGCCATGCATAGTGAACATTCCGTTGTAAATGGTGCGGTCTACGAGGTCTGACTCTGGTGTCATTAGTTCGCCCCGCATCACCATTGCCAGTATGCCACCGACTAGGAAGAAGATAAAGGAGGTGACTAGATATTGGATACCAATAACTTTATGGTCGGTGCTGAAACTGAAGTATCGTCGCCAGTTCGGCGGTTTTTCTTGTTCTGGTTTTTCTATGACATCACTGATGCCTTCGATTGTTATTTCTTTCATAGAAGATTTTTTTCCTTGATTAAAAACTAGGGTTCAGTAATATTTTTAACGATTCGTTTTAATATCTTAATTCCTATGAACCGTTCTACTACACTTACCCAAACTTACCCAGACATGATTGCACGAGCTTTGGAGTTAGCTTCGGTGTTTCACAGAAGAACACTGACCGCCGTCTGTAACTTATCTTCAAGAGCAGGTTTAACTCCTGTTTAAAACTCAAGCTACTAACACAGATAGTTTTTATGTATTGATAGCACCTATTTGAGTCTAGGGGGGGGTCTCAAAAACACCTGTTACTAGAAAAAAAATTATAAGTTCTCAGGTTTAATGGCATCAGATGTTTATGTAATGTTGATTTCATTTCAATTAGTTATTTACCTCCTTCAAATAAATTGGACATATATCTGTGACAAAAAATATACAATTATGTTGATTTTTGTCCAATTATTTTACTTCAGTAGTTAGCCCCCACTCTTAATGATAATTAACAATAGGAGGTGAAGCAGGTTTAATTGAAGGCCAGCCTTGTTGCACAGGTGCTTCTGATTTTTGAACATATTCAGAATGTGCCTGATTTTTAGCAGGAGATAATTCAGTATTCCCTGCTTGTACTAGCCAATTTTTGTAATCTTGAGGAGATTCAACGACTACATTTGTTGCCATTGTGGCAAAATAAGTACCACTATATTGAGAATCAGTTAGACTATATTTGCCAACACGAATTGGAGTAAATTCAAAATCTATTGGATGCTTGGGAATAATGTCTTGTTTCAGTCGAAAAGCAGGAATATAAAATCCATGTAGTACATCTTCTGAATTTAATGCTACCCGCACACGCCGATCTACAGGTAAGTGTAGTTCGGTGCTAGTCACTCCATTTTCTGGATAACGAAATACCCAAGACCACTGTTTAGCATAGACTTGAATTTCTTCTACTGGTTCAGTTGCAGGTTCTAGTGGATCCGCATAAGCTGATTCCATTTCTAATGGTGTGTGCAAATGCACTAATTCCATCGGTCCTTGAATAGCCATTCTTTCATAGATATTATAGCTGTAAGCAGCAATCCAAAATACTAGAAAAATCGGTATAGCTGTCCAAACAACTTCTAGGGTAATATTACCTTCAATGTGGGGCCCATCACTGTAGTCATATTTAGCAGCACGTTGGAAAATAATTGAATATATTAGAGTTCCAGTTACCCCCAAAAATATGAAACTACCAAGAGTCACTAGAAAACTAAATAAATCATCAATTAATATAGATTCTGCTGCTGCTTGGGGAGGCAACCATGAGTATGAGACTTGCCCGACCCAAATGCTGATAGCAGCTAACACGAGAGCTATCGCCCCTAAGTTTAAAATAGTGCGGATTTTCATATCAATATCCTACTCAGATTATTTCAGGAAAACATTAGGATCTTTGCCTAATTCTAACAAAGCATCAGCAGTATTATGTACTCCAAACTCTGCTGCCAACTGTGCGCCCAAAGTACCATGAACGTACATAATAAACAGGATTACTAAACCTACTGCTAAATAACTCCATTGCACTTGTAGGAGTTTATCCTGAGACCAAATATAACGTTGAAATCCTCTCCAGATAGTCATTCCTACAATCATGGCTAATAGCAATACACCACCAATCCCATGCCATAGCATTGTATCCATTGCTCCTAAACCCCAGACACTTTTCAGTTCAGGAGATGGTGTTGCCAACATGATTTCATAAAATCCTGCTGCTACGGTGAAAAATGTAATAATTGATGAAGCTAGCATATTGTACCAACCCACATCAAAAAAGTTGGAACGAGTAGCAGAGATTGCTAAAACTTTCAGGACTTGTTTTTGTATAGGAAATAATATGCCAACAATATCAAAAGCAATCCCCATAATAAACAGACCTAAAGTCAAATGAACTAAATTCGGATGAATGGGAATAGTGTAAGGAAGTCCATTTGCCCCAATTTGGTCACTCAAACTATCTATTAATTCTAGGTTCATTGTAAAATTCCCTCCTTTATGGCTTCCACTACTGGCACTGTGTGTAATCCATACACCCAAACCAATTCATCTCCCAGGTAGACTTGAAAGCATACTATTCCTACTAGTAATAATCCTAATCCGAGATATGGCATCGGCAATTTTTCTGCATTATTAGAACGAATCACATAACGCCAAGCAGTGATAGCAGCAATGATTCCTGATAGAGACCAACCAATTAGTGTATGTAAGTTTAAGATGGGTTCAACTGCTTTATAGGGTTGTGCCAGGCCAGCTTCAAACTGACCAAATATTATGGCAATAAAAATCGAAATAGTGGCGAAAAACATATTCCACCAACTTACTTCATATAGACGAGAATTACGAGTGAAATAACCAATAATGTCACATAGGAACGCAAATAACACCATCCCAATAACGAAGTGGACAACGATGGGATGTATTGTATCAGGATAGGGTAAATTGTGTTCGTTTAAGGGTGGTAGATACTCCCACATAGTCTTCTCCTTAAATAGATATAGATATGCGTGAAAAAAAAAATTAAACTTTACGAGTTGCTTCAGATAAATATTTTTATCAACTTTTTCTCATAACGTTCTAATTGAAATTTAGAAAAAATATCTATTTTTAACCGTATCAATACTCACAATTTTCTGAGAAAAATACTCTATCATTTTTTTTGATGAGAGTTGAAAATTCATATCTTTAAGGTTATTTAGTTTTTTTTAAGATTTTATGGTTAATCATAATGAACTCTACTATTTTTATTCTAAAAAAGGGCTTTGTTGCATACAAAGTTGCGATATAGCTGCCACACTTGCTCTGCCTTTCATGTCGCTTAGGGAAACGCAAGTCAAATTACTCTTGGAATAGGGGGGAATAGATGTCTATTTGATAACTTTTGAGTTGACGATTCTGTATCATGGTCTAGTATAGGGCATTGAATGAATAACTCTACTGCAAGGTTAGTTAAACAATTGTTTTCTCAAATATTTTCAACATAAAGGTTTGAGCTATTTCGTTGTAGTTTATGATGGGAAATTTATGTGTTAGCAACTTTCACCTAAATAAGGGTGGTTATGAATCGAATTTTTTTTGTTAGTAATTTCTTACTCTATGAAGTATATGTATTTGTGCTTTGAGGGAGTCGGGGGATTAGAGAAGATAGGAAATAGGCAACAGGCAAAAAATATTTATGGTTTAATTGAACTACATTAATCTGAAATTTGCTGTAAATACTATAAAAGCTAGCTGTTTATAGCCCTACTTAATTGATCAGGACTTACGCAAAAAAACCCGGTTCCTACAGTAAATCATTGTTTTTAACACATAAATATCTACGAGAAACCGGGTTTCTCAGTTTCCCTGCGTAAGTCCTGTTGATGAACTACATCGCCATCACCAAAACCTTATAGGGATGTTGCATAAGGGCTTCCCTAATTTCGTCTACTGTGCAGGAAAACTACTATAATTAAATTTGCTGTAATTAAAATTTAAGATCGCTTTATTCTCCATATCACTAAAATACTGTAACTAAATTTACAGAAAAATTTAACATTGTTGCTAGAAACAATGCTTTACGATGTGTCGGTCTAGTAGAGTTTGTTTTAATGAAGAGATAGAATTAAGAAAACCTAAAACAACTTAATAGATGGATCAAGTCCTTTATTAACAAAATTCAAGAAGGTATTGATTAAAGGATGCAAAAGTAATATTCCTCTATGGTCTTCTTAAAAGAATCTATAAAACTGGTTAGCTAGTAAGTATTAATGGTAGGTAATAAAGCTCTTTCAACTACTAACTACTAAATTAATAGCTTTCAGGAATTAGGAATATTACCCAACTCCTGATGGCTAAATTAGACAATAACTGTAGTCTTCAATGTTGCTGTTTCATTTTGTTTAATCCATTCAAAAACCCGATTCCATGCCCACCAAATATCGGGATCTTGGGCCAGCTTTTGACATGATTTATTGCTGATATGAGCTACATGACCACCGTAACGAGTTAAAATCAAATCAATGGCAGAATTATTTTGACAAACAGTTTTTAACTCTGGCACAATTGTTGGGTCAAATAGTGGGTCATCTTCCGCATAAATAATCAATGTTTTTTTCTGAAGATGAGGCAAAAAATATAAAGGACTTGTTGCTTTATAGTAGGCTTCTACTGATAAAAATCCTAAACTTTTGATAATAAATTCTTCATCAAACTTCCAGATAGAATTAGCCCGTTTTATTGCCTCTATATCTATAAAGTCTGGATGATGTTTGTGAATTAACCAAGCTAATTTTTTAAGATTTTTAGTAATTCCTTTATCTAAGCGTTTTCCTAAAGGATAACTATTTAAATAAGAGAGAGAACGTTGAGATTCTAGACTGGGGCAAATAACTGCACAACCACCAATATCTGTTTCTGCTAATCCTAATTCTGGAGCCAGACTTTCTGCGACTTTTGCACCCCAAAGTGTTAGTTGTCCTCCTAAAGAATATCCAGTAAACCAAAAATTAGGTGGACAACCCATCGCTTTTGCTTGAGCAGCAATATGAACAAAATCTTGCCCTTCATAAATGCCATCTGAAGTTAGAGTTGGTGATAGTAATGCTGTTTTACCGTGGGCACGCCAATCAAATAAAATAACAGCATAACCTTGAGCATAAGCTTTGCGTCCCAATAGCTTTAAGAACCATTGATTATCTAAATCTCCTGTAATTCCATAAGTCCCAATAATTGTACCTTTTGGGTTTTCTGGAATAGCCATCCACGCAAAAATTGGCACACCATTTGCACCAATAAAGATTTTATCTTGGTAAGAAAGCTTAGAAAATGTAATAGTCTCTTCCCAAAAACGGGGTATCCAAAATGTTGCATAGAGAGTCATTGCTAAACCATTTTTTAGGAACCACGGAGGGGAATAAGAAGGATTACCCATAGATGAATGTTAATCTCATAAAACTTAAATTTGTTAATCTGAAAGTATATCAGTATCGAGATCAAATTACAGCAGATTCTAAGTATATGAAGTGTAAATCTTAAAGAAGATGCCTCCAGTTCAGGCCTGGTTTAAATATACCTTTGTTAATATTTTTCCATTTTAAACAGTGTTCCAAAAGCATAACCTACTGCCATGACTCCTATCCAAGAAATTAGAGGGTAAACGATAAATAAGCGAAATCCAGAAATTAGTTCCAGCATTTTCCTTTCGTGAAGTATTGTCCAAGCCCAACCAATATTTCCTAGTTGTTCTGCTTGTACATGCTCGAAAAGATTATCTCCGACTATCAGTAAAATGCCGATCGCTACAACTATACGAGTAGGAAGATAAGTTACTGCTACCAAGAAAACCATTTACCAACCGATCGCCCATAAGACTCCGGCCATAGAAAAAATGTAACTCAGGTTAAAACTCCAGCTAAAAGTTACTACTGTAAAACAATAGCTTGAGAAAGTGGATAGTGTATGTTAGAACACAGAAACATCTAAGATATCATATTAACTTTATTCTTAAAAGTTCAATGAAAATTCGATGTGCCATTATTTCATCCTGTTCACGTAGCATATGTTTATAATTCTCAGAATACTTTCATGCTTCCCAATTATATAATAATTATTTATATAATGTGTTCAATCGGATTTGATCTTAAAAGCTGGGGCGAGGGCACCCAATGATTTTGATCAAGTTTTATATGAGTTTTATGAAGTTCCAGTTATCAACTAAAATATACAGGACTTAGGTATTGCTTCTATATATGGTGTATTTTTGATAATCCTGATCCGATATTTACACTATAATTAGTGTCTTTGCGTAAGTCCTGATATAAATAAGCAACTTATTCTCAAAAGGAGAAACAAATGGCTAAGAATTTGCTCGAACAACTACGAGAAGTAACCATCGTGGTTGCTGATACAGGCGATATTCAGGCAATTGAAAAATTTCAGCCACGGGATGCAACTACTAATCCCTCATTAATTACTGCTGCTGCTCAGATGCCACAATATCAAGAAATTGTGGACGGAACTTTGAAAACAGCAAGGCAAGAATTGGGAACAGATGCAACCGCTTCTGATGTGGCAAATTTGGCGTTTAAGAGATTGGCAGTTGCTTTTGGACTCAAGATTTTACAAATTGTTCCTGGGCGGGTATCTACAGAGGTTGATGCCAGACTATCCTATGATACAGAAGCAACAATAGCTCAAGGACGAGATTTAATTGCTCAATATGAATTGGCTGGGGTTTCACGCGATCGCATCTTGATTAAGATTGCTTCTACCTGGGAAGGTATCAAAGCAGCAGAAGTTCTGGAAAAAGAAGGTATTCACTGCAACTTAACTCTACTGTTTGGTTTGCACCAGGCGATCGCTTGTGCTGAAGCTGGTGCTACTTTAATTTCTCCTTTTGTGGGAAGGATTTTGGACTGGTACAAAAAAGAAACTGGACGAGATTCTTATCCCCCAGCAGAAGACCCTGGTGTATTGTCTGTGACTAAAGTCTACAACTACTATAAGAAGTTTGGTTACAATACCGAAGTTATGGGAGCTAGCTTCCGCAATACCGGAGAAATTACAGAATTAGCTGGTTGCGACTTGTTGACTATTTCACCAGGATTATTGGGTGAGTTAGAATCAACAACATGTGAGTTACCTACTAGACTTTCTGTTGAGAAAGCTGTTCAGTCTGATGCAGAAAAAATTATAATGGATCAAGAAACTTTTGAGCAGATGCACGCTGAAGATCGGATGGCATCTCAAAAGCTTGATGAAGGTATTAAAGGTTTCTCGAAAGCATTAGAATCATTGGAAAAACTATTAGCGGAGCGGTTGACTCGCCTAGAAGGAGTCACCCATGCAGCAGAAGATATTTTCTATATCTATGACCTAGATGGTGATGGTTTCATCACTCGCGAAGAGTGGGCAGGAACTGATGCTGTATTTGATGCTCTGGATATCAATAAGGATGGCAAAATATCTCCAGAAGAAATGGCATCTGGCTTAGGAGCAGTGTTTGAATTAGCTAAGGTTTAGTCCTTGGATAGGACTCAGCAATAGCTAATTTAATTGTCCGCTACTGGGAGCATCCTGCTCCCATTTCTTGTAGTTGTTCAAGTTAAATAACCTTCATTTTAACTGTGTCATCAAAGATTAAATATTCTGCTGTATCCGGAACCAATTCCTCTTTTTTATGTGGGTCGCAAACATTTCTCCATAAATCTTGTGAATTTAAAGACTAATCAGGACTTACGCAGGCACGCTATATATAGCGTACTGTCGACATAAAAATCTCCATACTATAATTAGTTTTTTTTAGATAGATATTACTTTTAATGTATCTTTAAACAAAGTTACAAAATATTAAATTAACTTGCTAAAAATCTTTAATTATTAGATGATAATGACAGGATTATATTAGTTCAAAAATATGAATTT
>JAKQYE010000015.1:0-36968 GCA_023356605.1 Trichodesmium sp. MAG_R02
AAAAAACCAAGCATAGTGATAGTCAGGTTTAATTTCTAAAGCTTTTTCATAAGCAGCAATAGCCTCTTCATATCTTTCTAGATTTTCCAGAGCTATGCCTTTAAAAAACCAAGCTTCGTGAAAGTCTGGTTTAATTTCTAAAGCTTTTTCATAAGCAGCAACAGCCTCTTCATATCTTTCTAAATTTCTCAGTGCATCTCCCTTATTGTCCCAAGCTTCGTGAAAGTCAGGTTTAATTTCTAAAGCTTTTTCAAAAGCAGCAAGAGCCTCTTTATATCTTTCTAAATTTCCCAGAGCATTGCCTTTACCATTCCAAGCTTCGTGAAAGTCAGGTTTAATTTCTAAAGCTTTTTCATAAGCAGCAAGAGCCTCTTCATATCTTTCTAAATCTACCAGAGCATTGCCTTTACCATTCCAAGCATAGTGATAGTCAGGTTTAATTTCTAAAGCTTTTTCAAAAGTAGCAAGAGCCTCTTCATATCTTTCTAAATTTCCCAGAGCATTGCCTTTACCATTCCAAGCTTCGTGAAAGTCAGGTTTAATTTCTAAAGCTTTTTCATAAGCAGCAAGAGCCTCTTCATATCTTTCTAAATTTCCCAGAGCATTGCCTTTACCATTCCAAGCATAGTGATAGTCAGGTTTAATTTCTAAAGCTTTTTCATAAGCAGCAATAGCCTCTTCATATCTTTCTAATTTTCTCAGAGCTATGCCTTTACCATTCCAAGCATAGTGATAGTCAGGTTTAATTTCTAAAGCTTTTTCATAAGCAGCAATAGCCTCTTCATATCTTTCTAAATTTTCCAGAGCATTGCCTTTACCATTCCAAGCATAGTGATAGTCAGGTTTAATTTCTAAAGCTTTTTCATAAGCAGCAAGAGCCTCTTCATATCTTTCTAAATTTCCCAGAGCATTGCCTTTACCATTCCAAGCATAGTGATAGTCAGGTTTAATTTCTAAAGCTTTTTCATAAGCAGCAATAGCCTCTTCATATCTTTCTAATTTTCTCAGAGCTATGCCTTTACCATTCCAAGCATAGTGATAGTCTGATTTAATTTCTAAAGCTTTTTCAAAAGCAGCAATAGCCTCTTCATATCTTTCTAAATTTATCAGTGCGTCTTCCTTGTTTCGCCAAGCATAGTGAAAGTCTGATTTAATTTCTAAAGCTTTTTCAAAAGCAGCAACAGCCTCTTCATATCTTTCTAAGATTATCAGAGCTGCGCCTTTATTATTCCAAGCTTCGTGAAAGTCAGGTTTAATTTCTAAAGCTTTTTCATGAGCAGCAAGAGCCTCTTCATATCTTTCTAAATTTTCCAGAGCTATGCCTTTATTGTGCCAAGCTTCGTGAAAGTCAGGTTTAATTTCTAAAGCTTTTTCATAAGCAGCAACAGCCTCTTCATATCTTTCTAAATTTCTCAGAGCTATGCCTTTATTGTCCCAAGCATAGTGAAAGTCAGGTTTAATTTCTAAAGCTTTTTCATAAGCAGCAACAGCCTCTTCATATCTTTCTAAATTTCTCAGTGCATCTCCCTTCTTGTGCCAAGCATAGTGAAAGTCAGGTTTAATTTCTAAAGCTTTTTCATAAGCAGCAACAGCTTCTTCATATCTTTCTAAGATTATCAGAGCATTGCCTTTATTATTCCAAGCACCATCATCGTCAGGTTTAATTTCTAAAGCTTTTTCATAAGCAGCAACAGCCTCTTCATGTCTTTCTAAATTTATCAGAGCTATGCCTTTATTGTGCCAAGCATAGTGATAGTCAGGTTTAATTTCTAAAGCTTTTTCATAAGCAGCAATAGCCTCTTCATATCTTTCTAAGATTATCAGAGCATTGCCTTTAAGATTCCAAGCACCATCATCGTCAGGTTTAATTTCTAAAGCTTTTTCAAAAGCAGCAACAGCCTCTTCATATCTTTCTAAATATCCCAGAGCTATGCCTTTATTATTCCAAGCATAGTGTAAGTCAGGTTTAATTTCTAAAGCTTTTTCAAAAGCAGCAAGAGCCTCTTCATATCTTTCTAAATCTCTCAGAGCTATGCCTTTATTGTACCAAGTATAGTGATAGTCTGGTTTAATTTCTAAAGCTTTTTCAAAAGCAGCAAGAGCCTCTTCATATCTTTCTGAATTTTCCAGAGCTATGCCTTTATTGTGCCAAGCAGAGTGATAGTCTGATTTAATTTCTAAAGCTTTTTCATAAGCGGCAACAGCCTCTTCATATCTTTCTAAATTTCCCAGAGCATTGGCTTTACCATTCCAAGCATAGTGAAAGTCTGATTTAATTTCTAAAGCTTTTTCATAAGCAGCAACAGCCTCTTCATGTCTTTCTAAATTTTCCAGTGCATTGCCTTTATTGCCCCAAACATAGTGAAAGTCAGGTTTAATTTCTAAAGCTTTTTCATAAGCAGCAAGAGCCTCTTCATATCTTTCTAAATTGTCCAGAGCTATGCCTTTACCATTCCAAGCATAGTGAAAGTCAGGTTTAATTTCTAAAGCTTTTTCATAAGCAGCAACAGCCTCTTCATATCTTTCTAAATTGTCCAGAGCTATGCCTTTACCATTCCAAGCATAGTGAAAGTCAGGTTTAATTTCTAAAGCTTTTTCATAAGCAGCAAGAGCCTCTTCATATCTTTCTAAATTTCCCAGAGCATTGCCTTTATTGTTCCAAGCTTTGTAATTATTTGGTTCTATTTTTAAAGCTTCATCACAAGTTAATATTGCCTCTTCATTTTGCTGAAACTTTCTATCTAGAGAAGCCTTTCTAACTAACAAATCTGCTTTTTGTCCGAGAGAAATTAAATCTTCATCAAGTAAACTTTTAATTCTCACCCACTCAAACTTACGTTCTTGTCTAGTCAACTCTATATAATCCTCTAATTTCTTTTCACAGACTTCCAAAGATTCCTTATCAAAACTTTCCTTATCCATAGGAAACCGAAACAGCCCAGAACGCCAATCAAAAAAATCTGGCGCACGTTTAATTAGATAATCTATAGCAAACCTTGGTAACAGAAACACAAAGCAAATATCAAAATCATCCCTAAACCTTTCTCGCTGCTGATTCAAATTAATCAAAACCGGAGGAACTCCCCTCCTGCTAATAGAAATAATCTCATTATTATCCCAACCTCTTTCTTTCATTTCCTCCTCATATTGATACAGAGAATATTCCAAACCAGTCACAAACAAAATATCAATTTCTTTCAGATTTGGTAATTCTTTGACTCGATTATAAAAATGATAAATAGTCTTATCTAAACCCAAAACATCTGCTCTTTTCTCCGGAATATCCAGGCGAATTTTCTCCATAATTTTTGTTCTCTTTGGTCGAGAACATTCCGCAAACAATAAACTAAAACCCTCATTAAATCTAATAGTCTCTACTAAAGCTTCATATTCCTCTGTAAATGTTAACGAAAAATCCTCTTGCCAAATAATTCTTTCTCCCTTCATTGCACCAAGTCCTGAAAATTTTGTAATCCTCTAATCAATGGGTGAACATCATACCAAACTTGCTTTTCTCCCTCCTCATCAAAATAAACATATTCTAGCAAACAACGATTAAATAATAAATCCCGATACTGTTGATTATTCAACACATATTTATCACGAAAAACATTTGCCAATACTTGCCATTCTTCTTCTTGAACCGACCTTTTATAAGGAACTCTTGCTTCCGTAATTGCTCTTTGTACAACCCTAGCAGATATAGGTAATTTACCTCCAGCACGTTTAATTACACTTTGCATTAACAACATTAATTCCCGAACATGACCTCCAGTCATTAAACAAACTTTATCCAATACTTCTCCACTTTCAAACAAGTCTGTTTCTAAAGATAAATCCGACTTAACTTCCTTCACCCGCCTATCAATAATTTCCCTAACTTTAGCAACTCCTAACTCATAAACTTCTCCTTCCCGAGTCTCCACCATAATCATCGGTAAAACTTGAGGTTCATCATATTCAACCTTCAGATTAGGAGCCTTATTAGAATAGACCATTGAAATAGGAATCGTATAAATTATATGGCAATCTAATCCCTTTAATTGGGCACTACGATCTAAAAAAATTTCATCGTGATTACTACGTCCGCCAGGCTGAACAATTGGAACAATGCGGTCTAAATTATCAGCAATTATTACCAGTTTTGAACCAGATTCAAGTTTATTTTTAGCATCACGAATAAAAGCATTTACAGCATCAATTAAACTTTCAGTATAAGGATTTACCCTATCTCGAATTTTTTTTTCTTAAAGTAGGTTCAGTCCTAATCTGTGCCGTAAGTTTTGCATATTGACTAATTTGTGATTCAACCGTCAAACTTTCCAAAGATATTTCCGTAGTTGCTAAATCTTTTAAATCTTCCCACCGTGCCTTTAACCAATCTAATAGTGGTTGAGGATTAGCCTTTTTTAACTTTTCTAATAAATGTCTCGTACAAGCCAACAAAATATCAACATATTCCGTATCTTCTGGATTAATATCATTTTCATCCGCAGCAAAATAAACTACAAAATATCCCTGATTTTCCAGGTATTCTTTCAGTCGTAAAAGTTCAGTTGACTTACCCGCCCCTCGATGTCCAGCATAAAGTTGACAAGTATTATCATCAGAGTATTCAATATTAATAGCTAAATCTGTAATAACATCTCCATCTCCCCTAACTTCCCGACAGTCAACATATACTGGACTATCAGGTAGTAGAGGTTCAAAAGGCTTAAAAGAATTAAATAATCTTTTCAATAAATGTCTCTGATTTTCCATTTATTAAAAATCTCCTTAAATTAATAATATTCATTCCAATAGTCCAATAACACAGTTAAAATGGTACAACAACCATAGGTTAGATTTAGGGAAAAAACCCAACCACAATTAAGTTTTGTTGAGTTTCACTTCCTTCTACAAAAGCCGACATTGATATAGTAAGTAACTGACATAGCTAAAATATTGCAATACCATAATCAAGTTTTGTTCCGTGTCACTTCCTTCTATAAGGGCCGACATTAATAAACATATTCGAGGGACAAAACCCAACCATAATCAAGGTTTTTTCCGTGTCACTTCCTTCTACAAAGGCCGACATTAAATAGAAAGACTTTTTCAGCCCATTCAAATATCTCTCTATTATTTTTATCTTAACTATCCAAATTATGACTCTGATAATCTACCAACTTTACCAAAGTTTCAGGAAATATTTTAATATCTATATTTTCATCTTCCCGTTGATATAAAG
This sequence comes from Trichodesmium sp. MAG_R02, assembly GCA_023356605.1. Taxonomy (GTDB): domain Bacteria; phylum Cyanobacteriota; class Cyanobacteriia; order Cyanobacteriales; family Microcoleaceae; genus Trichodesmium. Next base: position 5,231 of record JAKQYE010000015.1, read on the forward strand.
AACGCTTCACTTTCCCCAAATAAAGTGGTTGAGAAATACCTTCCTCTGGATGAATAATAGTTCTGACTCTAATAGTTAACTTATCTTCTCCACCTAAACGACCTAGAGAAAATAAATCTCCTGCCGCTTGCTCCATAGTTGCTACCAACTCTGATTCTGTAATAGTAGGAGAAACAGCAATTACTGTTTGAGTTGCACCATTATCATAAACTAATGTATATGGAACTGCTCCTGGAATTTCGACCCGATTAAATAATCCTAAACTTAAACCAAATAAACCAGCAGTTAACACCCCCATAAAACCTGTTATTCCCACCAATCTAAATCTAAATCCCCAATTCAAAATAAAGCCAAAAACTGTCAAAAGAAAAAATCCAATTGTAGCAAAACTAAACCACTTAGAAGCAAGCAATAACTCTGTATTTGATAACATTTTTAACTTAATAATTCTGCAGATATACTTTTTGATTTTATAGTAAAGCTTCAAGCATTCAGCTATCAACTAAAATAAAAAACTATTAGTTGTAAAAGATTTTAATTGTATTAATATCCTAACACTTTTTTGTAGAGCTATAATTAGACTTTATAATTAGCAAATTACTCAAAATAAGTTATAGATAACTTCTGACTTATAACCAGGCACCCCTTTAGTTTTAACATCTTTAAGTAACTTCATTCCTTTCTACTTAAAAGTAAATAAGTCCTCATCAAACCTTTTCCCTTAATCTCAATCATGCCTCTTTCTTCAAATATATAATTATTAGCCAGACAATTATAAGTATCCTCAGTTACTTGAATAACACCAGGAATACCATGAGATTCCATGCGATGAGCTGTATTTACCGTATCTCCCCAAAGGTCATAAGCAAATTTTTTTGTCCCAATAACTCCTGCTTCTACAGCCCCAGTGTTAACACCAATGCGAATTTGTAAAGTTTTTTTCAGCCTTTGAGAAATTCTCTTCACTTGATCCAACATATCTAAAGCCATTTCCGCGATCGCCTCTGCATGGTCCTTTCTCAGAGTGGGAAGGCCTCCCACAACCATATAAGCATCACCAATAGTCTTGATTTTCTCAAGCCCATATTTTTCAGCCAACTGATCAAAGCCAGAAAAAATCATGTTAAGTAATTCTACCAGTTCAGCCGGAGACAAATTAGCCGAAATTTTAGTAAACCCCACTAAATCAGCAAATAAAACAGTTACTTCACTAAAGCTATCAGCTATAGTTTTTTCTCCCTGTTTTAACCGTTGAGCAATTGGTGCTGGTAAAATATTTAACAGCAAACTTTCCGACTTTTCTTGTTCCTCAGCTAGTTGCTTTATATAAGCTCGTTCTTGGTCTCGAAGTCGTTTCTTTTCTAGACAAGCGTTAATTCTAGCTTTGAGGATTTCAGTTACAAAGGGTTTGGACAAATAATCTTCAGCTCCCAACTCAATGCAACGGACCATACTTTCAATATCGTCCACTGCAGAAATCATTATTACTGGGATATGGCGTAACCCTGAATCAGTTTTAATAACTTCGAGAACCTGATAACCATTCATTTGTGGCATCATAATATCTAGCAGTACTAGATCAAATGATTTATTTCTCACCATTTCTAAAGCTTGAAACCCATCAGACGCAGAACTAGTCATATGGCCTTGTCTTTTAACTCGGCGAACTAAAAGGTTGCGGTTGAGTTGATTATCATCTACAATCAACAGATTACCTTGGTCATGTTTCATTGGCCTGGTTTTTACTTATAAGATTTTTGATCTTGTCCAATAGTCTAGAAAGTTCTACTGGTTTTGTATCATAATCATCACATCCAGCCTGTAAACATTTTTCTCGATCTCCCGTCATGGCATGGGCTGTCATTGCTATTACTGGAATACTTTTGGTTTGGGGGTTAGCTTTAATTTTTCTAGTTGCTTCCCACCCGTCCAACTCAGGCAGACTCATGTCCATTATAATTATGTTTGGTGCTTCCGATATGGACATTTCTACCCCCTCTACACCATCAACAGCAATAACCACTTCAAATTTTTTACGAACCAGACGCCTAGACAACATATCCCGGTTCATCTCATTGTCTTCAACCAAGAGAATCTTAACCATACTATTGTTCTACCTATTTGGGCATTTCATCTTTAAAATATGTAAATTTTATCTGGCTCTCCTGAATTAGGGAATTGATTAATAACTCATAGTTAATAACTGATAGTTGAATCTTTACATTACAGGTGGTAGGTTATTATCCCCATTATTTCTAATAATTGATTGGATATTTTCAGCTTCTAACTTAGGTTTTAAATATAAATTTTCTACCAAAGCAGCACCGCCAGCAAACCAAGGCGGAAAAATCAATGCACCAATAATTCCTAATAACTGAACCCCTACTAAAACTGATAGTAATTGATACAAAGGATGTACTCCAACAGAAGAACCTACGAGTAAAGGATCGAGTATGTAAGTCTCGACATTTTGGATAATATAGTACAAAATTATTACCCATAAAAATAACCATCCGCCTTTAGCAATAGCAACAATTAAAGCTGGAACTGCACCGAGAATTGGACCGATAAAAGGAATCAGGTTAGTAACAGAAGCTATTGCCCCTAAACCTAGAGAAAAATCTTGCAATCCTAAAAATCCCAAACCAGTAGTTGTTGCTACACCTAAAATAGCAGAGACTATGATTCTACCTCTAATATAGCCTCCCATTCTTTGAGCGATAGGAATAACTTGACTTTCCAGACGTTTATCCCAAGGTTGAGGAAAAAGCTTTACTATACTAGTAATTAAAGTTTTACTATCAGATACCATATAACCAGAAATAAATAAGGCTAATATTAAACTGACAAGACCTCCCAACAAACCTTTAGTTAAACTATAGGAACGTAATAAAAATTGTTGACTAGAAGTAATTACCCAACTTGTGACAGACTTAGGATCAAAAAGTTTATTAATCCAATCAGGGGGATTTTGAATTAAAAAACTAACAAAATTTCCAAAATTATCACTGATACTCTCAGAAAATAATGGTAACTCTCGCAAAAGTCTTTCAATTTGCTCGAATACTGGTGGACCAATAATTAATACTACACTGATAAATCCAGAAATTAGAGTTAAATAGACAATAACCACTCCTAACCAACGAGGTAATCTAATTCTTTCTGTTAAATTTACTAATGGTGAAATTGACGCAGCTAAAATTACTGCAATCATCAACAGTACAATTAGACTTCGTACTTGCCATAAAATAACTAATAGTAAAAAACTACTAATAATCAACAGAAGGTTAGATACAGAAATAGAAATCCTTTGCTCAGGTTTCATCGTAACTACTTGAATAGGTTATAAATTAAGAGCTAAAAGTTAATAATTTTTAGATGATGGCAGTTTTCCTAAAAAAATATCAACTAATACTAGGTATATTAGGCAACCACTAAAGAAAAAAATGAGCTATTGGTATTTTGGAGATACTTTCTATTTCCTATTCCCTGCCTCCATATATTAAACCTAATATTTCCTTAATTCCGATGCCAATGTGTTATCTCATTAGGTTTATCTATTAACTTAATACCTTGGTTTTGAAGGTCATTTCTTATGCGGTCTGCTTCAGAATAATTCTTAGTTTTTTTTGCCTTTAAACGTTGCTGAACTAAAAACTCAATTTTAGCATCAGTCAAATCTTTAGGTACACTGCTAACTTGTTTATCTATTTTAACTTGTAAACCTAAGACTTGTGATAACTTTACTAAAGTCACCCACTGTTTTTGTAGCTCTTCTAAAGGTGTTTTATTTTTCCCTTCATGTACTAGAAAATTACCCTCTCGACGCAAGTCCTTAGCTAATTCAAATAAAACAGCTAAAGCACCAGGAGTATTAATATCATCATCCATTGCTTTCTGAAATTTTTCTACCTGAAAAGTTAATAACTTTGTTTGCTCAGATAAGGTTTTTTCTGGCGCTTCCCATCCCAGCTGAGAACCATATTGATCAGCAAATAATATACCCTCCTTAATAGTATTCCAACCATTTTCCGCAGAAGCGATCGCCTTTTCAGTAAAATCAATAGGCTTGCGATATTGAGCAGTTAAAACAAACATCCTTACAGCCATTGGGTCTATAGGTTTATCTAATAAATCCCGAATTGTAGTAAAATTTCCCAGGGACTTTGACATTTTTTCTCCATTGATAGTAACAAAACCATTGTGGAGCCAATATTTAGCCAAAGGTTTTCCAGTAAAAGCTTCCGACTGAGCAATTTCATTTTCATGGTGAGGAAAAATTAAGTCTGCTCCCCCACCATGAATATCAATAGTTTCCCCTAAAGAATCTTGCACCATTGCCGAACATTCAATATGCCAACCTGGTCTTCCTTTTCCCCAAGGAGAGTCCCATGCAGGTTCCCCAGTTTTTGCTGCTTTCCATAAGGCAAAATCTAATGGGTCCTTCTTCTTAGCAATCTCTAAATCTTCCGACTCTACTCTACCACTTGCCCCAGCTTGCATTTCTTCCAAACGACGGCCTGATAGTTTCCCATATTCGGAAAATTCCCGCACCCGATAATAGACGTCCCCTCCAGAAGGGTAAGCAAAACCTTTTTTTTCTAAATCATGGATTAAGTATTTAATCTCATTTATCTTATGAGTAGCCCGGGGATATTCATCTGCTTCTAGGACATTTAAGCGTTTCATATCCTCAAAGTATGCTTGTGTGAAACGTTTGGACACCAAATCCATAGAACTTCCTGTCTCTCTGGCCCGGTTGATAATTTTATCGTCTATATCAGTAAAATTTTGCACATATCGTACCTGATAACCCTGCCACATTAGATACCGGCGTATTGTATCCCATACAATATAGGAACGAGCATGACCCAAATGGCAATAGTCGTATACTGTAACACCACAGATATACATCTTTATTTTGTATGGTTCCAGGGATTCAAAATTTTCCTCTTGACGAGTCAGTGAGTTGTACAGTTTTAGAGTCATAAGTTAATTTATGCCATTCTTTTCTAATCTTAATTATAAGGAGTATATACTTGATCATAAATATAATTGCTTTGAAATAATGTTGTCCCAGATTTTATGGGAATTTCTTTTTTCTTTTTCCTTGTCAAAAAAAGTAGTACAACTTTAGTTACTATCCATTCTGAATGTACATCCCCAAAATACTTGTATAGATGAAACAGAGCTTCCAAGTCCATATCCGTTTCCTTTCGCTCAAAGATTAGCTGTTAATAAAATGACTAGTCATTATTTATGCTTTAAAATGTTAGAGCATTCTCATAACCTAGATTTATTAAAATAATTTAATCCTCATGTCAAAATACTTTGGCCTATGAGAAACCCCCATAGCACTATATCCTCAATGCTGAATCTTGTTAATTCACAAGGAGATTGGAGCGATTGATGTGTTATACAAGAAATAGAAAGATTCAAACCTTTTTTTTGGCAAGAGTTTAGAAAATAAGTAATCTCTAACTAAATTTCAGCATTTAGTAATGTCCTAGCCTTTACTTTGACTGCTATAATATCCAATTCTAGAATCAGGTAAAAAAAATCCTTGTAAACCATTAAATACAGAAGTAATTTTTTATAGAAAAAATGAAGCTAACGATATAGCAGTCCTAAATCGGTTGCGACAAATAAAAAAGTCAATAAAACTTTTAAACCTCTTACCTATTCTCTATTTCCTGTTCCCTATTCCCTAAAAAGCAGTGGGATTTTTGCCACGAATAAAATAGGATTGCTATAGCTTATTTAAAGAATGGATTATTCTCTATACAAGCAAGCTTTCATCTAATAGTAATTTACGAGAAAGCAACCAAATTTATTTTGCCCAAGTGTTACTTTATTCTTCGTCAAGAATCTATCCTTTACCTAGTGAACGGAATGCTAGATTTTCCTTCATTAATTCCTTTGCTGAATCTGTTAAAATTATGCATGGCTATTCCCGTAATAGATAAAATATCACTAATTTAATTAACTTAAATACTAATCAGCATCGAGTTTGGATTCCCAATAAAAATAAATGTATTGTCTTTAAAGCTTATACATGGAAAAATTATTTAGGTAACTTATTAGAAAGATTGGGAATGATAAAAATAGAAGATAGTGAAGTTTTGTTAATCTATAGTCAATAAATTTGAATAAATTAAATAAGAAGTAGGTAAAGTTAAATAGCTAAAGTCTGATTCAGAAAGAGGAATGGAAATAATAGAACATTCAGATGGTTCAAAATTTGAGGATGTGATATTGATTACAGTTGGAGTAGAATCGTACCATTTTATTGGGTTTATTTCTGTACTCTTTGCTAAGTACCTTTTCCTCCCTTTTTCATATTTACTGAATTTTAATAATGCTGATTATACATAATTTGATATGACTAATTCATAAAAATATCAAGATAAAAAATTTAGTCAATGATAGATAAAAAATCGTCGGGCGCAGATAACAATGTGCCAGAGAAACCATCTCTCAAAACTGGATTACTTGCTCTTAAGCAAAAAGATTATTTAGAGGCTATCGCTCATTTACAAATAATTGCTCAACAAAAATCTCTCAAACCAAAATTAAAAGCTCAAATGGGTTTAGTCATTGCTTATGAAAAAACTAAACAAGTAGATAGAGCTATTTATTTGTGTCGTAATCTTACTAAAATTTCTGATAGTGAAATTAAAAGCTTTGCTCATCATCATCTCAAGAAATTATTAAAGCAATATCCACCCAAAAATCTTAAAAAATCAACAATTCCTACTCCTAAATCTTCAGAAAAATCCAGCGAAAATCAACAACTTATTGAAACAGGATTTGTTCCTTTTAATCAAAATTCAGATCAATCGAAATCTGCAAAAAATAGCAATGAAATATCTAAACAAAAGATTGATTTATCTGTAGAAACAGGTTTTAAACCAATCGCAGAAAATCCAAATATCTCAGAAAAAAAATCTAGTCAAACCTTAAATTACCTAAAGCATTCTAAGCTAAATAAAAATGATATAGAGGCAGATAAAAATCGATCCCTAGCTTTATCAAGTATAGTTAATAAGTCAAATTTAAAAAACACAAACCAATCTCATCAAAGACCAAGAGAGATTATTTCAGATGAACCAGAAAATTTACCTAAATTGAAATGGCGTGAAGCAGGAAGGACAAAAGGAAGTCGTCGCCTTAAATCTCCTAATTTAACTCTTTTATGGTTAGAACAAATAGTGGTAGTTATTGCTCTATTTTGGCTAAGTCTTACAATACTAAAGTTTAGCTTAGATGCTACAAATGATTTTTTAGTTTGGCTCCCATACTTTCGACCAATTCAAATTTTTTATCGAGACCCAACGCTAAATTTTATAATCTTTATGCTCGGATTATTCATATTCTCTCCTTGGTTAATTGATGGATTATTAATACTTACTTATGGTCTCCAAACTCTACCAACAACAACTCTCATTAATTACAGTAAAGAAGCAAATAAACTGCTCCGTGATTTTTGTAGAAAACAAACAATACGTGGAATTACATTGAAAGTTTTACAAATAGATGTTCCTATAGCATTTAGTTATGGATGCTTACCTCGTTTTTACAGAATAGTTGTCAGTCAAGGATTGTTAGATAATCTCGCAGAAGATGAAATTGCTACTATTTATGCTAGAGAAATTAGTCATATTCAAAATGGAGATTCCCGATTAATATCTATGGCTATTTTAATGCTTAACATTCCCTACACTATTTATTTGGAATTAACTTTTTGTGCTGATCGGGTATTAGATATGATAAATCATCAACTACCAGATTATTTACCAGAATTTATCAAATCTTTTTTGCCTATCTTAGTATCCATTTTTCGAGTATTTGCTGCAATAATTTCGACTCTTAATTATGGTTTATATTGGTTACTAAAATTGCCGATTTTATGGTTTTCTCGTCAGCGAGTTTATTATAGCGATCGCGTAGCTTGTAATTTAACTGGTAATCCTAATGGTCTCACACGAGCTCTTCTGAAAATCACAATTGGCATGGCTAATGATGTTCAAAATCAAGGCAAAGTTAGGAATTTATTAGAAAGTTTTGAAATCTTAATGCCAGTAGGAATAAATCAAGCTATTACTGCTGGTAGTGTTGTTTCATACAGTGGTTTTGAATCTATTTTTAACTGGGATATTGTTAACCCATATCGTCGATGGTTAGAGATTAATAATAGTCATCCTTTGCTTGGCGATCGCTTAAAAAGATTAGGCTTATATGCTAATTTCTGGAAACTAGAAACAGAGTTAAATTTAGGAAATATAAATGCTGACGTAACTGCAAACAATCAATTGAGTGGTCCTCAAGAAAAGAAAAATTTAACCCCACAAAATCTTGATTGGCAGAAACTTTCGCTTCAGGGAGCGCCATTTTTAGGTATACTAATAGGTATAAGCTTTGCTATTTTTTTGTGGTTAATAGGTGTAATTTCATCTGCTGTTGGTCTTTGGCGTTTAGATTGGTTATTTGGAGATATTTCCATTTTAGTTGGTTGTTTAGCCATAGGTTTTAGTATTGGTATTTTGATGAGAATTAATCATTTTTTTCCTGATATAAAGCCAACTAAACTTTGGCAAAATCCTGACTTATTAGAATTGTTAAGTGATCTAAAAGCTTTGCCATTAGATAGTCAAGCAATTCAGTTAAAAGGCCAACTTCTTGGTAAAAGCGGAATGAGTAATTGGTTGGGACAAGATTTGATTCTGCAAACAACAAGGGGCCTGATCAAGTTGCATTATTCTGATAAATTGGGGCCTCTTGGTGATTTATGGCCTAAAATCAATCGCCCTGCTGATTTTGTTGGTAAGCCTATAACTATAAATGGTTGGTGGAGGCGAGGAGCTACTCCCTGGATAGATGTAAATACTCTGAAAACTGAAAATGGTCAATCTATTAACGGTGGCCACCCTCTATGGTCAACAATTGTAGCTTTTGCTGTTGCTATATGGGGAGCTTATATAGTAAGTATAGGCAAATTTTAATTATCAGATGATCTAAAAAAGTTGCATTTTTTCATGAACTATGTTATAATTATGTTATCTGAGCGGTTTAACCTAAGAGACTTCATAATTTTACTTAGCTCAGGAGTTGAGTTTCCAACAGAAAACTGCACAAATAACCAGCAGGAACATTATTGGCGAAACATAAGGTCACAAACTAGTCATGGAAATAAATTGGGGATTATGCCTAAGTCAAAGTATCTTTAACCATAACCAACATAATTCAGACAGTAAAATCAACTTTCCTACTGCTATTGATTGAGATAAGTTGCTGGTAGCAATGCTCAAACCAGATTGCTCCTGGTACTATGGGAGTATATTCCTGTGCTCTTAGATCGTTTGTTCAACTGTGAATTATGAGGTTTCAGTTGTGATAAAGATGGGAACCCAGCTAAAAATTTAGCTATGGGAGGAAATTTATATGCCTAAACTTGTGGACTGAATAACGCCGGCGTTGTTAAGTAGAAGTCAGGAATAGATCAGACTATTAAAGAATCATATATCCTACAATTATCCGTAGGTTTCTAGGTTTCCAGATTACTGAAGAGCTTAACTCTACTATGAAACATAGCAGAAAATAGTTAAATTTAAGAAAAATATGTAGATATTGACTTAGGGTTGTGATAAGTTTATACTTGTTAAAGATTTATTAGCCTGTTAACGAACAAAAAATAAACAGTAGCCATTTCCGGTTTAGTTGAAACATAAGTCAAACATAATTATGATTGAAGTTTTAGTTCTTACTAAGTGTGAAGTATACTTGAGATTAAAATCATACTAGCAATTATTTTTTTTGGCGTTGCTGAATTAAGAGATGAATATAATTTGGGAGGGTATTCTACCTGCCAAAAAATATAACGAACAAGCAAGATGTCCATTTGACAAAACTGTTAAATCATCCCGCATTTATGCAATATTATTTTTTTTTAGTTGAGCAGGCTTTAAAGTTATATTTAAAAGTTAGGTGATAAGTGTTTAGCAAGTCAATATCGAAAAAAAGTAATTGATCAATGCCGATCGTTTTGTTTGTTTAGTGATGAGCAAAAAGTTTGAATAAAAACCTGACAAAATAAAATTGTCCGCTAGAGTTGAGCAAAATACGAAATGGGAAATAATTTCATCTGTAGTAATGGTGAATATAGCTATTTGATTTGTCAAAGTTCTTTACATTTCCAAGTCTGGAGCAGTTTTTTTGATTCTGCTCTTGTTTTGTGTTCAGTAAATCTCAGTGGACTAAGTTTCCGTTAATTAAAACAAGTACAATTCAAAGTGTGGAGGAATTTTCCTATGTCAATTCGTTTGTATATTGGTAATTTGCCCAAAGAGGTAATGGAGCGTCAAGAACTACAAGAAGTTTTTAAGGAAGAAGGCGATAGTGTCACGACTAAATTGATCACAGATCGTAAAACTGGTAAATGTCGTGGTTTTGGCTTTGTAACAGTTAAAAATGATGAACAAGCTGACCAAATTCTTGAAAAGTATAATGGTTATCAGTTTAAGGAAACTCCTTTAAAGATTGAAAAAGCATTACCTCGCACTAAAAATAAGAGTGAGTCGGAAAATACTGAAGCTGATCCTAAACCAATTAACAAAAACAACACTAGCAAAGGTAAAAAGTCTCGTCGTGATAATAAGGATAAAGGAGGATTATCTAAAACTGCTAGCGGTCCTAGTTCTAGTAGTAATGAAGCAGTTCAACCTGATCCTCGTTGGGCTGATGCTTTAGCAGAGTTAAAGCAACGTTTAGCAGCTACTAGCAATTCTTAGGATTAACTGGAGTAAATTAGAACACATTATGTAAATTTAAAACTGGATAGAACAAAGTTAGCAGCCAGTTTGAGCAGGTTTGGAAAACTGACTGCTGATTGCTGGGCGATTTTTTTTATGGAGTTGTTGCTAAATATATGGAAAAAATCCCTATAGCTCAAGACATAATAATTATTTCATTTTTTTATTGAGGAAATGGCTATAGGTTTTACAGAGGTTGGTTTCGTCCTATTTTAAAAATTTGATAAAGCGATAAGTCTGTTTAATACTAGGTCATTGAGTACCCAAACCAGCAACTTTCAATTTCCAACTAACTTTTTTTTCTGAGGAAATATTCTAGAACTTATAGTACTTCTCGTTATTATGAGGCAGACATTTTGCCAGCAAGATGCAAAAAAGAATACTTTTACTATTTAGTTAGACTTGTGCCTATTAGTTAGACTTGTGCCTAACTTATTCAAAATCTGCTGTAGAAGACTTTTGAACTCAGAAATGCTTAGGGCAAACGTTGCTGCAACCAAAACATAACAAGTATTTCATTTTTTTCTCGAGTAGATGGCTTATGGCTTTACATTTCCTATTTTTTTCGCAATATTAAATATTACAGAGCGACAAGTCTATTTAATTAGGGATGTAATATAGATTATTAAGCGCCCAAACTAGGAATTTTAAATTTTCAATCAACTGTTTTTTTTAGTAGATATTCTAGAACTTATAAGACTCTTGACCTCAGAAATGCTATGGGCAAACAGAGGAACTTGCGAGGAGTAGAAACGTAGGCTCGACGATTAAATACATCATATTGATTACGTTCAATAGCATCCAAAATCTTACTATAAAGCATAGAAGCTGACCAGACAGGCCAACGAATATCAGGGCTTAAACGCTTAATACCTCTCTCTGCATCAACAAAAAACCTACGCGCCCTATGAATCTGAAATTTCATCAACTCTCGCCAACGCTCATCAATTACACCATTCAATAAATTTTCTTCAGTATAATCAAATAAAGCTAATTCTTGTAAAGGAAGATAAATTCTACCCCGGCGAGCATCTTCTCCTACATCTCTTAAAATATTTGTAAGTTGATTAGCAATTCCCAAGGCGATCGCCTCTGATGCAGGATACTGAACTTGTTGCTGGCAATTCCAGGGAGCAGCAGAATTTGATGTTTCTATTCCCATAACTGGCATAGTCATTAAACCAACTGTACCTGCGACTCGATAACAGTAAAGTTTTAGTTCCTCAAATGTTTGGTAGCGACTACTGTACAGATCCATTTGCTGACCAGCAATCATATCCCGAAATGGTTGTATATCTATAGGGAATCGAGATAAAGTATCTACCAGTGCTACATCTGCATCTTCTAACGGATAGCCAGCAAAGATAGATTCAAGATTTTGTTCCCACTTTTGGAGAGTTTCTGCGGTTGTAGTATTTGACATAGGACCATCGACCAGTTCATCTGTACGACGACACCAAACATAAATTGCCCATATTGCTTTACTTTTCTCCTCTGGCATTAACTGAGTACCCATGTAAAAAGTTTTAGAATAGGTAGCTGTGATTTGACGGCACAGTTCATAAGACTCCTCTATAGATACCAGAGATGAAAAAGTCATACGTTGAGAAGATTTAGATCTTTGCAGCATTCTTTGCTGGCTTTCAATTTGTTCGTTGCAGATTTGCATAAGATTCAGGGTAAATAGAAGCTTTAGGAGAGCTTTGCTTTGGAGATAGCCTGTGCTGTCAGCTTGCCAGAAAGTACGGCTCCTTCCATGCTAGCTAGATAGCGCTGCATTGTATAATCTCCTGTTAGGAAAAAATTAGCAATTGGGGTCACTTGAGAAGGACGACAGTCTTGACGACCTGGAGTAGCTTTATATACAGAGCGTGGTGTTTTGACAACGTGATATTTCAACAACTTAGCTGGGTATTCTCCTGTAAAGTGAGTAGGAAATAATTTTTCCAACTCTGCCATTGTTGCTGCGACTATTTCTTGATCAGATTTAGTAATCCAATCTTTGGCTGGTGCTAATACTAACTCCAACATAGAACGGTTGGGATTAGCATATTCGCAACATGTATTACTCATGTCTGCATAAACACTTAGTAGGCGCGATCTTGAAAATAGCAAATGATCTATATCTGTGAGCTTGCGATCAAACCACAAATGCAGATTAATTACTGGTACTCCTTCTAAACCCTTGAGCTTTTGGAAATATTCCATCTTCTGCCAAGGTTTGGGTAACATTACCTTTAGGGGATCAACTGGCATTGCTGAGACATAAGCATCAACACTCAAAGCTCTATCTTCTGCTTCATTTAGTCCTCTGATTAGGAATCCACTAACTGTGCCATCATCGTTCAGTAAAAACTCCTTTATAGGTGTGTTTAGCTGTACTTCCCCACCTCCCTTATTAATGTATTCTACCAGGGGTTGACATAATCGCTCCGTAGGTGAACCATCTAAAAATGCCATTTTAGAACCATTTTTCTCTTGGAGGAAACGGTTGAGAGCCGTGAGAATCACAGTTGAGGATATTTCTTCTGGTCCTATAAAATTCAAAGCTTTTGACATAGCGATGAAAACTTCTTTCTCCACTCTTGGAGGGACATTTTGTTTTTTCAGCCATTCTGAAAAACTGTATTTGTCCATTTTTTCTACATATTTTTGTCCTTGAAGCATAGCTGGAATTAAACCCATGCCAAACTTAATTTTTTCTGACCAAGTCAGCATATCATTATTGCCTAGAATTGCCGCTATGCCATTTACTGGTGCTGGAATATCAGGAAAATCAAACCTAGAATATGTTCCTGGTTTTTCTGGCTGATTAAAAATCATTGTGTGGTCTTTCCATTGCAGTCTATCCTCTATATTCAGTTCTTTGAATAGCTGTAATATATTTGGATAAGCTCCGAAGAATATATGTAGACCTGTTTCGTACCAGTCTCCCTCCTCGTCCTTCCAGGCTGCTACTTTACCTCCAAGAACGTCCCTTCTTTCCAGAACTATTGGGGTATGACCCATATCTGTCAGATATTTAGCACAGGAAAGACCTGCTAGACCGGCTCCCGCTATTGCTACTCGCATTTAATTGCTAAAAACCTCTTCAATAAATTTACTTATTTTTTTCTTAATTATAACTTTACAAGTTGTTACAAAATTCAGCAAGAGCTGATTTAAGTTATTTTTGATTTTTCTACAAATTAATTCATGTGTTTATTTTTGACAAAAAAGTATAAGTGTGGTAACCGTACAGCGATATTAGTAATAAAATTGTATTATCCTAATTTAAGATAGAAAAATAATTACTGAAAATAAATAGGCTAAAACAAAAGGCCAATATACAGTCAATATATTGAGATGGTGAGGATTGTCTCACCCATACATAAGAATTTGACACAATAGAACTAATAAAAGGACAAAAAAAATAAACTTAAGGCATGGGCAAAGTAGTCGGCATAGACCTGGGTACAACAAACTCCGTCGTCTCGGTCATGGAAGGGGGAAAACCAATAGTGATAGCTAATTTAGAAGGAATGCGGACAACTCCATCTGTAGTTGGCTTCACAAAGGAAGGAGAACGAATAGTTGGACAAATGGCCAGAAGGCAAATAGTTCTGAATCCCCAGAACACCTTCTATGGAGTTAAACGATACATTGGACGTAAATACTCGGAATTATCCCCAGAGTCAAAGCGCGTTCCGTATACTATTCGTCGGGATGAATATGGCAACATTAAAATTAAATGTCCTCGAATGAAAAGAGATTTTGCTCCAGAAGAACTCTCAGCTATGATACTGCGGAAACTAGCAGATGAAGCAAGTCGTTATCTGGGAGAAGAAGTAACAGGAGCAGTAATTACCGTACCAGCCTATTTTAATGACTCCCAAAGACAAGCCACTCGTGATGCAGGAACTATTGCGGGCTTAGAAGTCAAACGTATTCTGAATGAACCAACTGCTGCATCTTTGGCTTATGGATTAGAGAATACGGAAAATCAGGTAATTCTCGTCTTTGACTTAGGTGGAGGTACATTTGATGTTTCAATCTTGGAAGTAGGAGACGGAGTATTTGAAGTTAAGGCTACCAGTGGAGATACTCAATTAGGGGGTAACGACTTTGACCAACGAGTAGTTGACTGGTTAGCTGAACAATTTCTAGAAACAGAAGGAATAGATTTAAGGAGTGACCGTCAAGCTCTACAAAGGCTGACTGAAGCTGCAGAAAAAGCCAAAATTGAATTATCTGGGGTTGGGGTAACAGAGATTAATCTCCCTTTTATTACTGCCACAGAAGATGGCCCTAAGCATCTGGAAACTAGGCTGACTAGATCCCAATTTGAAGGACTTTGTGAAGATTTAGTTCCTAGAATCGCACGTCCTGTAAAAATGGCCTTAAAAGATGCTGGTATTAATCCTTCTATGATTGATGAGGTAGTGTTAGTAGGTGGTTCGACTCGGATTCCTTTTGTCCAAGACTTAGTTTATTCTCTGATAGATAGAGAACCAAATCAGGGAGTTAACCCTGATGAGGTTGTGGCAGTGGGGGCAGCTATTCAGGCTGGTATTTTAGCTGGTGATGTCCGAGATGTGCTACTTTTGGATGTGACTCCATTATCTGTGGGCTTAGAAACTATTGGGGGGGTGATGAAAAAACTCATTCCTCGGAATACTACTATCCCAGTACGACGTTCTGATATCTTTTCTACTGCGGAAAATAATCAGACTTTAGTTGAGATTCATGTGATTCAGGGAGAGCGAGAAATAGCTGCTGATAATAAGTCTCTTGGAAAATTTAAGCTCACTGGTATTCCACCTGCACCAAGAGGCATCCCCCAGGTGCAAGTGGCTTTTGATGTTGATGCCAATGGTATTCTGCAGGTAATGGCAATGGATAAAACCACTGGTAGGACTCAAAGTATCACTATTCAAGGAGCTTCTACTTTAAGTCAGCAGGAAATTACTCAGATGATTCGGGATGCGGAAAAATTTGCTGAAGCAGACCGACTCAAACGGGAGCAGGTAGACAAGCGTAACCGGGCTGAAGCTTTGGCCTTTCAGGCGGAACGACAACTGCGAGAGGTGGCCTTGGATTATGGTATGCAGTTTGCGGCCAGAAATCGTCAACGGATTGAGATGTTAATTAGGGAACTGCGGGATAGTTTGGAACGGGATGATGAACGGGGCATTGATCGGGTAGGGGTTGATTTACAAGATGCTCTTTACGATCTCAAACGTGAGGTTTCAATTTATACCTCTGAAGAAAGTGATGATGATTTCTTTAGCTCTGTGCGCCGGACAATTTCTGGGGAAGATCGTAAGCCCAGAGAACGTTATAATTATGAAAGTAGAGTTTATAGTCGTCCTCCTGATCGAGTTAATTCTAATCAATCCACTCGTTATTATCAAAGTAAAGATTGGGATGATGATGATGATGATGATTGGTTATAACTATTGTGGATTTTAGATGGGGCAGGAGATAGTTTCTCACTGGCTCGCAAGATATAGCTTAGATGAAATGCCATATATTCAAAATTTAATAGTTAAGTTATTACTGTGACTGAGCCGTGATAATTTGATAATGTCCTAATTGAATTGGTCATTGCTATACTTTTGCTTTCAAGTGAGAAGTCTAATATCCGATACCATTTTGCTTCAAGGGGTCAGAGAAAATATATATAGTTATTTATAGTTAAAACTATTTATAAGTTTAAGTGAGCAGATGCAAAATTTTCGGAATTATTATCAGATTCTAGATATTTCTAAAGATGCTTCAGTAGATGAAATTAAGAAAGCATATAGAAGGTTAGCGCGACAATTTCATCCAGATGTAAATCCGGGAAGTAAAGAGGCAGAAGAAAAGTTTAAGGATATCAATGAAGCCTATGATATTTTATCAGATGAAGAGAAGCGGGTAGAGTACGATAAGTTTATTCGATATTGGAAATCAAAAGGAATTGTTAGTAGGATGGGGGTGCGAGTTCCTGATTTTAGAAATTGGGGAGATGGTCTCTCTGGGAATGGAGGCAAGTCAGAGAGGGATGTTGATGTTAGTGATTTTTCAGATTTTAATACTTTTGTAGATCAATTGTTGGGACGTCGTCGGGAAATTAGAACTCCAGCAACGGCAACAAGACCAAAGACCCAGCCATCAAGTGTTTATCGCCCCGGTCAGAAAAAGTCTGTTTATAAAGCAGCGGAACGGGAGTTAAAAAAGGATATTGAGGCTAGATTGACTTTGCCTTTGGAAAAGGCTTATTTGGGAGGAATTGAAAAAATACGTTTGGAAGATGGGCGCTCGATAGAGGTCAATATGCCAGCAGCTATGATTAGTGGTCAAAGAATTCGTTTGAGAAATCAGGGTATTGGCGGAGGAGATTTGTATTTGAAGATTACGATCACTCCTCATGGTTTTTATCAGTTGCAGGGGCCGGATATTTTTTGTGAGTTACCTATTACTCCTGTGGAGGCGGTTTTGGGAGGGGATATTGAAGTCCCTACTTTGGATGGTTGGGTGAAGATGAAGTTGCCGCCAGGAGTTTTTTCTGGTCAGCGTTTACGACTTGCTAATAAGGGATATCCTGATGGGAGGGGCGATCGTGGAGATCAGTTGCTGGAGATTAAGATTGTAACTCCGAAACAACCCACTCAAGAGGAATTGGAGATATATCAGAAGTTACGGGAGGTTGAGAGATTTAAGCCACGGAAAGATTTGCCTGTTTGATGGGATTGGCCTTGCAGCTATAGGATCTGTTTTGGGCTAACATTATTTCATTTTCTAGATCAGAGTTGTTTATTTTGTGGAATAAAAAGTCATTATTAAGTCCAAAACAAAAATTATTTGTTAATGGTATCAATACTTTTCTACCGAAAAATTAGGTTTAGAGCCTTGCCCTTCTAGGGCGACTTTTCAGTTGATTTTTTTCACAGATCATGTGCTTTTTGCTTTTTAGTTCACAAGAAATATATTAGTCGCGGGTGGGCATGCCCAGACAAAAAACGGACGGGTCAGCAAGTGTAAGACTACTGCTAAAGTAGTCACTCGGTTGTTTCACCATGCCTTTGGGCCTGGGAGGATGTCAAGACTGCGACCTGAATAAGTAGTTAGATAAAATCAATAACATAATTTTATCTGAATTCTCTCAGAATTTTTTCGTGATTATGGGACAAAAGTTTCCCAGTTGATATATAGTCATGAGTGCTCACGTGCTTACACATTACTATTTTATGCTACTATCACTGATACTTTCACATATATTACATTAGTAGCGATTTGTATTATATAAGCATACCAGGGCACGTTGATATAAGTATCTATTCTCAGTCATTCATATTTCAGGTCGAACTTTTTACTTAGAAGCCCTAGTTTTTTCCTTGTTTAACAAAAGTCTTGTACATGTGAGGGTGACTTCATGGGGACTCATAAGATTAAATTTCTTGGAGGCTCACAAAATGATTATTGACTTCAATCTACCATTTACATTGGTCTCAGACCATATTTTTTTTCGGAGAGGTTCAGCCTTTATTTGTTGAATAAAAAGTCATGAGTGCATTCGAGTTCCCCCCACTAAATTAATAGTATCATAATATTTCCAGGGATACCACTTAAATACCTCATTGTTTTTCACGAGCTTCATAAAATGATGAAGAACTTTAGGTTGTTGGGAGCGATCGCCTCAGGTCTAACTTTTTACTGAGAAGCCCTAGTTTTTTCCTTGTTTAACAAAAGTCTTGTACATGTGAGGCTCACTCCATGGGGACTTATCAGATTACATTTTATTAAGCTCCAAAAAAAATTGCTGACTTCAGTCTACCATTCACATCGGTCTCAGGCCATTTTTTTTTCGGAGAAGTTCAGTTTTTTATTTGTTGAATAAAAAGTCATGAATGTATTCGAATTCCCCCCTCCAAATTAATACTATCATAATTTTTCCAGAGATGCCACTTAAATACCTCATTGTTTTCCACGAGCTTTATAAAATGATGAAGAACTTTAGGCTGTTGGGAGCGATCGCCTCAGGTCGAACTTTTTACTGAGAAGCCCTAGTCTTTTCCTTGTTTAACAAAAGTATTGTACATGTGAGGCTCACTCCATGGGGACTCATAAGATTACATTTCTTGGAGGCTCACAAAATGATTACTGACTTCAATCTACTATTCACACCTGTCTCAGGCAATTTTTTTTACTGAGAAGTTCAGTTTTTATTTGTTGAATAAAAAGTCATGAGTGTATTCGAACACCCCCCTCCCGAATTAATATTATCATAATTTTTCCAGGGATGCCACTTAAATACCTCATTGTTTTCCACGAGCTTCATAAAATGATGAAGAACTTTAGGCTGTTGGGAGCGATCGCCTCAGGTCGAACTTTTTACTGAGAAGCCCTAGTCTTTTCCTTGTTTAACAAAAGTATTGTACATGTGAGGGTGACTTCATGGGGACTCATAAGATTACATTTCTTGGAGGCTCACAAAATGATTATTGACTTCAATCTACCATTCACATTGGTCTCAGGCCATTTTTTTTCGGAGAAGTTCAGCTTTTATTTGTTGAATAAAAAGTCATGAGTGTATTCGAGTTCCCCCCACTAAATTAATAGTATCATAATTTTTCCAGGGATGCCACTTAAATACCTCATTGTTTTCCACGAGCTTCATAAAATGATGAAGAACTTTAGGCTGTTGGGAGCGATCGCCTCAGGTCGAACTTTTTACTGAGAAGCCCTAGTCTTTTCCTTGTTTAACAAAAGTATTGTACAGGTGAGGCTCACTCCATGGGGACTCATAAAATATCATTCTTTGGAGGCTCACAAAATGATTACTGACTTCAATCTAACATTTACATTTGTCTCAGACCATTTTTTTTCGGAGAGGTTCAGCTTTTATTTGTTGAATAAAAAGTCATGAGTGTATTCGAGTTCCCCGCACTAAATTGATACTATCATAATTTTTCCAGGGATGCCACTTAAATACCTCATTGTTTTCCACGAGCTTCATAAAATGATGAAGAACTTTAGGCTGTTGGGAGCGATCGCCTCAGGTCAAACTTTTTACTGAGAAGCCCTAGTTTTTTCCTTGTTGAACAAAAGTCTTGTACATGTGAGGCTCACTCCATGGGGACTCATCAAATTACATTTTCTGTAGCTCCAAAAAAATAACTACTGACTTCAATCTACCATTCACATCGGTCTCAGGCCATTTTTTTTTTTCGGAGAAGTTCAGTTTTTTATTTGTTGAATAAAAAGTCATGAATGTATTCGAATTTCTCGCTCCAAATTAATACTATCATAATTTTTCCAGAGATGCCACTTAAATACCTCATTGTTTTCCACGAGTTTCATAAAATGATGAAGAACTTTAGGTTGTTGGGAGCGATCGCCTCAGGTCGAACTTTTTACTGAGAAGCCCTAGTTTTTTCCTTGTTGAACAAAAGTCTTGTACATGTGAGGCTCACTTCATGGGGACTCATCAAATTACATTTCCTGGAGCTCCAAAAAAAATAACTGCTGACTTCAATTTACCATTCACATCGGTCTCAGGCCATTTTTTTTCGGAGAAGTTCAGTTTTTATTTGTTGAATAAAAAGTCATGAATGTATTCGAATTCCCCCCACTAAATTAATACTATCATATTTTTTTTCAGGGATGCCACTTAAATACCTAATAGGATTTTTTTCATGCTATAGAAAATGATATAGATTTTTCATGTTTTTTGAGATAGTCTTTGAAAAAATTCTGTGAAATTATGGGGTTCAAAAATTCTGCAGATTGAGAAATTTGTTTGGAGAAAAGTTAGCAGCTTGAATAATATTTGTAGAGGTGTTCTATAAGGCGTCTCTAAAAAATTTTTGAGGGGGGGGGAAGATATTTACTAACCCAATAAAAACTAATAATTAATTACTGCTGGAACTGACGACTGCCGAAAAGATTTTCCCTTGCTGTTTCATTCATATTTTGCACCCGACTCTCACTTAAAACTGCTAAACCACGACTCACCGCAGGTCGCTGACCAACAGTTTCAAACCATCGCTTTAAATGAGGAAAGTCTGCTAAATTTTGTCCTTGTTTTTTGTGAGATACTATCCAAGGATATATTGCTATATCCGCGATAGAATAATTTCCTGCTATATATTCAACTTGGGATAATTGTTTATCTAATACACAATATAAACGAGAGGCTTCATTTGTGTATCTTTGAATAGCATAGGGAATTTTTTCAGGTGCATATTGACGAAAATGATGAGCTTGGCCTAACATTGGTCCAACTCCACCCATTTGAAACATTAACCATTGAATAATAGTGTAGCGATCGCCTAAATTTCCTGGAAGAAAGCGACCTGTTTTTTCTGCTAAGTAAAACAAAATAGCACCTGACTCAAAAATTGAAATTGGATTACCATCAAGCCCACTATTATCAACAATAGCAGGAATTTTATTGTTAGGGCTAATTTTGATAAATTCTGGTTTAAACTGGTCTCCAGCCATAATATTAACAGGAATTAAATTATAGGGAGTTTCTGTTTCTTCGAGCATAATACTCACTTTCCAACCATTAGGAGTTGGCCAGTAATATAAGTCTAGGGTCATAATATAAAAAGCTCCAATTTTCATCTAATTTTTTGTAAGTATATAGCCATCAACTATTAGCTTTCAGCAATTAACTTATTTTTTTGCCATCTTCCAAGAATCAGCAACTACTTTGTCTCTCTTATTTCCATTAATAATTACAGGAACTTTGTCCTGACTATAGAAAGCGATCGCTTCTTTTTCTGTCAGTCGCCAGAGATGTACTATTAACTATTAACTGATAACTGATAGTTGGTAACTGATAACTGATAACTGAGATGACAACTTATATACTAAAATAGTAAAGAATTACTAAGATAATCAAGCAAAAATGAACACAATTCCAACTCAATGTCAAGACTTAGAAAATCAGGTAGAAAACCTACTTCAGCTATTATATCAAGAGCCTACTCTTAGACAACAAGATACAACAGTAGTTCGTTCTTCCTTAAATAAAGTAATTTCCCCAAAATTTGAAATAGTATTTGCCGGAGCTTTTAGTGCAGGAAAGTCGATGTTAATCAATGCTTTATTAGGGAGAGAATTACTTTACAGCGCTGAAGGTCATGCAACAGGAACAGAATGTTATATCGAATATGCTAATCCAGAAAAAGAAAGAGTAATTTTAACATTTTTAAGCATAACTGAAATTCAAGAACAGGTAAGAATTTTACGACAGCAATTAAGTTTAGACTCTAGTGCCAATATTGAACAATCAGAAGTAATTATAATTATCCGGGAACAATGCAACGCAATTATTAAAAGTGAAGGAGGAGAAAATAAATCAGAACGTGCCAAGCAAGCAAAAGCATTAAAATTATTAGTGGATGGTTTTGAGGCCAATAAAGAATGTATTGACCCTATTGAAAATGCTATTTATTCAATGGAACAGTTTAACTTTTCTAACCTGAAAGAAGCAGCAAGTTATGCCAGAAGAGGGATGAATAGTTCTGTGTTGAAGCGCGTAGAATATTATTGTCATCATCCTTTATTAGAGGATGGCAATATTATTATTGATACCCCAGGAATTGATGCTCCTGTAGAGAAAGATTCTCAAGTTACTTATGACAAAATAGAAAACCCAGAAACTTCTGCAGTTGTCTGTATTTTAAAAGCTGCTGCTGCGGGAGATATGACAATAGAAGAAACGGAACTGTTAGAAAAAATGCGAGAAAATCCTGGTATTAGAGATCGGGTTTTTTATGTCTTTAACCGTATAGATGAAACTTGGTATAATTCTCAACTTAGACAACGATTAGAAAGTTTGATTATTTCTGATTTTCGGGATACAGAAAGGATTTATAAAACTAGTAGCTTGTTAGGTTTTTATGGCAGTTTAATTAAAGAAACTAGTGGGCAGGAGCGCTTTGGTTTAGATAGTATATTTGCTAATAGTGTTAAAGGTTTAGATGGAGAGGAAGAAACACCTCAATTTGTCTATGCTTTTAACAATTATTGTGGCAGTTCTCGCAAATTGCCGAGTAATTTTCGGGTCAGTATTAATGGTTTTGAGTCACCTAATGAAAATTATGTTAGGATTTTAGCGAATTGGGGTAAACCATTAATTAAACAATTAATAATTGATAGTGGTATAGAAGAATTTCGGGATGGAATTACCCGGTATTTAAAAGAAGAAAAACGCCCACAATTATTTGCCATTTTGGCAGATGATTTGCAAAATATTTGTATACAGTTACAGAAAAATTATTTAGCAACTCAACGATACTTGGCAAGTCAACCTCAAGAAATAGAGGCAATGAAAGCTCAGGAATTATCATTATTAAATTTTCAACTCCAGGAGGTGGGGGAAGGATTTAATCAACATATTACTGAGGAAGTAAATTTGCTAGTCACAAATAAATGTGATGGCTTTGAAGCAGATTTTAATCAACTCCAATCTCGAATGATTCGTCGTTTAGATGAACTGTTAGATACTTTTTCTGTGGAAGCTGCTTATAGTCGGGCAACTGTTAATCATTCACGGAATGCAACGGCTCCTTTATTGGCAGTTTTAGTTGAAGCACTTTATTATTTAGCGAATCAATTAGAGGATATTTTAGTTGAGTCTACTGAGTCAGTAATAACTGGATTTTTTCAAGGTTTAATTGACCGAGTTCGCAAGTCAGAATATTATCGACAACTCTATCGTTTGTTAGGTAATGATGGAGGAATTGAAAAATGTTTAAAAGAGGTAGAAAAAGGAGTTAGTAGGGCATTAATAAGTGCGGCGCGAATAGAATGTGATAGGTTTGTGCGAGAAAGTCCGCGTTTTTATGATGAAGGAACTTTTTCTATCTATCAGTTTCGGCAGACTTTGTTACAGACTTCTCAAAGTTTTGACTGTAGCAGTATGGTGGAAGCGGAACCTGCAATTAGACAGTTGTTGAAGTTAGATTTTGAGCCAAAAGTTTCTCAAACTATTCGGCAAACTTTTCGACAAACTGTGAATCAAACTTTGAAGACTAATTTATTACCAATGGCTGAAAAACAAGGGGAAGATATTATGCAGCAATATAATCAAGCGCGGAAATATTTAGAGCAAAGTTTAGAGACGGAAGCTGGGGATAAAATTCAAAGAAATTTACGTTTACAAGCTGAGATAAGGGAGAAAGTTAAGGTTTATAATCAAGTAGTTTCTTCTATTAATAGTTGTCTACAGGTGATGTTATTGAATGAGGGACAGTTGCCAATTATTTCTGAGTTTAATTTTGGCAAAGCTGAGGAAAACTTGGAAGTTGTAGATAATGAGAATTAGAAGTTATTGGAGGGTGAGTAAATGTGATTTATTAGTCATTTAGGTAAACAGATTAATTTGAATATTTAGGGATATTTTTTAGTAAACATTGATGAGTCTCTAGAAGAAATAGAAAAAAATGAATTAGGTAACTCAGAAAATCAAGGGGAAAATTCTGGGGATAATAATTTAGAAGTTATGGCAACTGAACCATCCCCACTTGATGACTTACGGCAAAAATTTCATCAGAAAAATCAGTAGAAACTTTCTGGGAAAAAGTTTATTTATGTAGGATATTCCCCCTACATATTTCTTATTATGCCCAAAATTATGAGTAGCAAATTAATATATAAGTAAGTATTTAGCTATCAGCTAAATGTTATATCGAATATGCTAATTCAGAAAAATAAAGAGTAATTTTAACATTTTTAAGCATAGCTGAAATTCAAGAATAGGTAAAAATTTTACGACAGCAATTAGGTTTAAACTCTAGTGCCAATATTGAACAATCAGAAGTAATTAGAATTACCCGGGAACAATGGAATGCAATTATTAAAAGTGAAAGAGAAGAAAATCAATCAGAACGTGCCAAGCAAGCAAAAGCATTAAAATTATTAGTAGATAGTGTTGAGGCCAATAAAGAATGTATTAATCCTATTGAAAATGCTATTTATTCAATGGAACAGTTTAACTTTTCTAACCTGAAAGAAACAGCAAGTCATGTCATAAGAGGGAGGTAAGGGAGAAAGTTAAGGTTTATAATCAAGTAATTTCTTCTATTAATAGTTGTCTACAGGTGATGTTATTGAATGAGGGACAGTTGCCAATTATTTCTGAGTTTAATTTTGGCAAAGCTGAGGAAAACTTGGAAGTTGTAGATAATGAGAATTAGAAGTTATTGGAGGGTGAGTAAATGTGATTTATTGGTCATTTAGGTAGACAGATTCATTTGAATATTTAGGGATATTTTTTAGTAAACATTTAGTCATCAGCAATTCCCTAACTAACTGCTAAGAGCATTTTTTATATCACAGAAAAGTGTAGGATATTTTGCTGAGGCATCCTACAATTATATACTAATTTATTGGAAACAAAAGAATTAAATATGCCAGAAAATTTAGATGATCAAAAGTTTGTTGTATTGAATTTGTATGATGTTGTTCAACTTAATCAAGATGTTTGTGAGGTTTTGGAACTGAATATAAATGGATTTAGATATTCGTATCTAATAATTGAGCAGTTAAAATTGTCAATTATCAGCAGAGTCTCTATTAATTTAGGGAGGCGTTTTTATGTTGAGATACAAAAGAAACTATTTAATTATGGTTTAGATACTTGGATTTTGAAACCTGGTACCCAAAATTGGAAAAAAGGAAAATTAAAGGTCGAACTTACTGTCAAATTTTACCCTGATGAACTTGAAGAAGAAATAGAAGAAAATAAAGTAGAAAATTATGACAATAATAATCCAGAAGTTCTGAGTGGAGGTGAAGTTATTAAAATTCATGGAAGTACAGGAAAAAATTTAGGTCTAAGCCTTAACTTTGAAGATTTATATATGATAGTTTTTCAATTACAAAAATCAATTATTAGAGCAGCAGACATTAAGATTAAGAATAGGAAGGATATAAAGAATTATTTGATAATGGTCTAGAGTGTAATGCTTTGAGACCAAATACTCCAGGTTGGCAAGGAGGGAAATTAAAGGTCGAACTTCCATCAAGTTTTACCTTTATGAGTCTCTAGAAGAAATAGAAAAAAATGAATTAGATCACTCAGAAAATCAAGGGGAAAATTCTGGGGATAATAATTCAGAAGTTATAGCAACTGAACCATCCCCACTTGATGACTTACGGGAAAAATTTAATCAGGAAAATCAGTAGAAACTTTCTGGGAAAAAATTTATTTATGTAGGATATTTATCCCCCCTACATATTTATTATTATGCCCAAAATTATGAGTAGCAAATTAATATATAAGTAAGTATTTAGCTATCAGCTAAATGTTATATCGAATATGCTAATCCAGAAAAATAAGGGTAATTTTGACATTTTTAAGCATAGCTTAAATTCAAGAACAGGTAAGAATTTTACGACTAAAAGTGTAGGATGTTGTGTTGAGGTATCCTACAATTAGATGCTAATTTCTTGGAAACAGAATAATTAAATATGCCAGAAAATTTAGATGATCAAAAGTTTGTTATATTGAATTTGTATGATGTTGTTCAACTTGATGAAGATCCTTGTGATTCTTTGCAACTGGATAAAAATGAATTTATATATTCCTTTCTAATAATTGAACAGTTAAAATTGTTAATTATGAGCAAAGTCTCTATTAATTTATCTAATCGTTTTTCTTTTCAGATACAAAAGAAACTATTTGATTATGGTTTAGATACTCGGATTTTGAAACCTGGTGCCCAAAATTGGAAAAAAGGGAAATTCAAGGTGGAACTTACTGTCAAATTTCACCCTGATGAACTTGAAGAAGAAATAGAAGAAAATAAAGCAGAAAATTTTGACAATAATAATTCAGAAGTTTTGAGGGGAGGTGAAGTTCTTCAAATTCATGGAAGTACAGGACAAAATTTAGCTCTAAGCTTTAACTTTGGAGATTTATATATGACAGTTGCTCAATTAAAACAATCAATTATTAGAGTAGTAAACATTGAGAGTAGGAGTAGTAAGAATATTATAAAGAGTCAATTATTTCATAATAATTATTTTGGTGTAGAGTGTAAAGTTTTGAGACCAGACACTCAAGGTTGGCAAAAAGGTAAATTAAAAGTCGAATTTTCTGTCAAGTTTTACCTTGATGAGTCTCTAGAAGAAATAGAAGAAAATGAATTAGGTGACTCAGAAAATCAAGGGGAAAATTCTGGGGATAATAATTCAGAAGTTATGGCAACTGAACCATCCCCACTTGATGACTTACGGCAAAAAATTCATCAGGAAAATCAGTAGAAACTTTCTGGGAAAAAATTTATTTATGTAGGATATTTACCCCACCCTAAATATTTATTATTATGCCCAAAATTATGAGGAGTAAATTAATATGGAAGTAAGCATTTAGCTATCAGATAAACGTTATATCGAATATGCTAATTCAGAAAAATAAAGAGTAATTTTAACATTTTTAAGCATAGCTGAAATTTAAGAATAGGTAAAAATTTTACGACAGCAATTAGGTTTATATTTTAGTGCCAATATTGAACAATCAGAAGTAATTAGAATTACCCGGGAACAATGGAACGCAATTATTAAAAGTGAAGGAAGAGAAAATCAATCAGAACGTGCCAAGCAAGCAAAAGCATTAAAATTATTAGTGGATAGTGTTGAGGCCAATAAAGAATGTATTAATCCTATTGAAAATGCTATTTATTCAATGGAACAGTTTAACTTTTCTAACCTGAAAGAAACAGCAAGTCATGTCATAAGAGGGAGGCAAGGGAGAAAATTAAGGTTTATAATCAAGTAGTTTCTTTTATTAATATTTGTCTACAGGTGATGTTGTTGAATAATCGACAGTTCCCAATTATTTCTGAGTTTAATTTTTGCAAAGGTGAGAAAAATTTAGAACTTTTAGGTGATGATAATTAGAAGTTATTGGAAGGTAACTTAATATTATTCATTGGTGATTTAGGTAAACAGATTAAGTTGAATAGTTAGGGATATTTTTTAGTAAACACTTAGCTATCAGCAATTACTTAAATAACTACTAATATCATTTTTTATATCACAGAAAAGTGTAGGATGTTTTGTTAGGTTATCCTACAATTAGATGCTAATTTATTGGAAACAGAAGAATTAAATATGCCAGAAAATTTAGATGATAAAAATTTTGTTGTATTGAATTTGTATGATGTTGTTAAAGTTCATACAAATGTTGCTTATCTTATGGAACTGAATACAAGTGAATTTAAAGAGTCGTATCTAATAGTTGAGGAGTTAAAATTGTCAATTCTCAGCATAGTCTTTGTTGATTTATCTCATCGTTTTTATTTTGAGATACAAAATAAACTATTTGATTATGGTTTAGATACTTGGATTTTGAGAACTGGTGCTCAAAGTTGGAAAAAAGGGAAATTAAAGGTCGAACTTACTGTCTAATTTTACCCCGATGAACTTGAAGAAGAAATAGAAGAAAATAAAGCAGAAAATTATGATAAGAATAATTCAGAAGTTTTGGAAGAATATGACGTTCTTCAAATTGATCAAAGTACAGGAAAAAATTTAGGTCTAAGCCTTGAGTTTGAATCTTCATATATGTCAGTTATGTCAGTTGGTCAATTACAATCATTAATTATCAAAACAGTAGGGATTCATAATAATGACATAAAGAATCAATTATTCTATGATAATTATGATGGTGTAGAGTGTGAAGTTTTGAGACCAGGCGATCAAGGTTGGAAAAAAGGAAAATTAAAGGTCGATATTCCTGTCAAGTTTTACCTTGATGAGACTCAAGAAGAAATAGAAGAAAATGAATTAAGTAACTCAGAAAATCAAGGGGAAAATTATGGTGATAATAATTCAGAAGTTATGGCAACTGAACCATCCCCACTTGATGACTTACGGCAAAAATTTCATCAGGAAAATCAGTAGAAACTTTCTGGGAAAAAATTTATTTATCTAGGATATTTCTCCCTACATACTTCAAGGAATCCCGCGTTGTTTCCTAAGAGCAACGTCGGGAGGATGTCAAGTAGGAGATTTTCTCTCCCTACATATTTATTATTATGCCCAAAATCATGAGGGGTAAATTAATATGGAAGTAAGCATTTAGTTATCAGCTAGAAGGAGGAATTAGCCTCCAAGAATAATTAAAATCCGACATAAAAAAAATGATAAGCTTTACTTAGTAATTTATTACTTTTATGTATCTTTTTGTCCAGCATGAGCTAAGAAAAGCGATCGACCTGAATGCTTAAATATGGAAAACCAATATGAACCACTAAAAACTGATGAAGTGATACAGATTGAGTTTTTTCCTGTACCAGGACGACTAGGTTTAAGTTCTTATTTTTAAATTTGATTTCTTGAACCCAACTAGTTGGCAGCTATCATCCAAAAGAAGTTAATAATTTCCGATGAAATAAAAGCACAAATATTTGAGGAAGTTTGAGATTATAAAATTCTCAGATATGATTCTAAGGGATGATAACCAGGGAAAATTTAAGTCAAAGTTACTGTAGAATTTTGCCCTGATGAACTTGAAGAATAAATATCATAAAATCAGGCAGAAAATTAGTGGCAATAGTAACTCAAAATATCTGGAAACCGAAGTATTCTCAGTTGATGACTTACGACAAAAATTTCATCAGGATAATAAGTAAAAATTTTGTTCTGATATGCCCATGATTTTTTGTTTAACTAATTATTTAAGTGGCCTAGAGAGAATCAAATATTTAGGAATTTTCTTTAGAAACAATACAGCAATACGAGAAACATTTTCATTTTGCTCAGCTTCCTCTAAATATATATGCTGATTTTTTTCATGGTCAAATCTTTCCATCCATTTCTCCTCAGTGGGAAACCACAATAAAATTCATTTGTTTAAGCACCCACAAAAAAACGTCAAAGATATTCCCGATTGCATCCTCAGGATTTTTGTGGTACCCTAAAACTGGTGAGTAGCCCTCGTCCATAAACTTGATTTTTTATTCAACAAAAAAAAGTATAATTCTTCAGGGATCACCAATGTTGTAGAAAGAAAAACCGACCTCAGAGATACCGAATATATACATATACATATTATTTATAGAAATTGAGTTTTGGTAATATTGTCAAGTCGCTTATTTTCCAAAAGTATAATTCTTCAGGGGTCATCAATGTTGTAGAAAGAAAAACCGACCTCAGAGATACCGAATACATACATATATATATTTTTTATAGAAATTGAGTTTTGGTAATATTGTCAAGTCGCTTATTTTCCATTGGTATAAGTGGGTGATTTTTTTCAACTAATTTGACTAACCCAGAGAGAATCAAATATTTAGGACTTTTCTTTAGGAAGAATACAGCAATAGCCGGAGTCTTCTCCTCTTTGGGAGCTTTCTGTAAATATGTATGCTGATTTTTTCATGGTCAAATCTTTCCATCCATTTCTCCTCAGCGGGAAACCACAATAATTTTCATTTACTTAAGCACCCATAAAAATCGTCAAAAATATTCGCTATTGCATCCTCAGGATTTTTGTGGTACCCTAATGCCAGTGGGCGGATCTCGTCCATAAACTTGATTTTTTATTCAACAAAAAAAAGTATAATTCTTCAGGGGTCACCAATGTTGTAGAAAGAAAAACCGACCTCAGAGATACCGAATACATACATATATATATTTTTTATAGAAATTGAGTTTTGGTAATATTGTCAAGTCGCTTATTTTCCATTGGTATAAGTGGGTGATTTTTTTCAACTAATCTGACTAACCCAGAGAGAATCAAATATTTAGGACTTTTCTTTAGGAAGAATACAGCAATAGCCGGAATCTTCTCATCTTTAGTAGCTTCCTCTAAGTATATATGCTGATTTTTTTCATAGTCAAATCTTTCCATCCATTTCTCCTCAGTGGGAAACCACAATAATTTTTATTTGCTTAAGCACCCATAAAAAAATAGTCAAAGATATTCGCTATTGCATCCTCAGGATTTTTGTGGTATCCTAATGCCAGTGGGCGGAGTTCGTCCATAAACTTGATTTTTTATTCAACAAAAAAAGTATAATTCTTCAGGGGTCACCAATGTTGTAGAAAGAAAAAACGACCTCAGAGATGCCGAATATATAGATATATATATTATTTATAGAAACTGAGTTTTGGTAATATTGTCAAGTCGCTTATTTTCCATTGGCATAAGTGGGTCATTCTTTTCAACTAATTTGACTAATCCAGAGAGAATCAAATATTTAGGACTTTTCTTTAGGAAGAATACAGCAATAGCCGGAGTCTTCTCATCTTTGGGAGCTTTCTCTAAATATGTATGCTGATTTTTTCATGGTCAAATCTTTCCATCCATTTCTCCTCAGCGGGAAACCACAATAATTTTCATTTACTTAAGCACCCATAAAAAATCGTCAAAAATATTCGCTATTGCATCCTCAGGATTTTTGTGGTATCCTAACGCTAGTGGGCGGAGTTCGTCCATAAACTTGATTTTTTATTCAACAAAAAAAAGTATGATTTTTCAGGGGTCACCAATGTTGTAGAAAGAAAAAACGACCTCAGAGACACCGAGTATATAGATATATATATTATTTATAGAAACTGAGTTTTGGTAATATTGTCAAGTCGCTTATTTTCCATTGGTATAAGTGGGTAATTTTTTCAACTAATTTGACTAACCCAGAGAGAATCAAATATTTAGGACTTTTCTTTAGGAAGAATACAGCAATAGCCGGAGTCTTCTCATCTTTGGGGGCTTTCTCCAAATATGTATGCTGATTTTTTTTCATGGTCAAATCTTGGGATCCATCCCTCCTTAGTGGAGAACCACAAATGTTTTCATTTACTTAAGCACCCATAAAAAAACGTCAAAGATATTCCCGATCCTGATAAACAAGAAGTTTCTCAAACATCTAAAAAAAGTTATCTTAAAGTAGTAAATCAGAATCCCCCACTAGATAATTTATGAGAATAATTTCATTAGGAAA
>JAKQYE010000015.1:37068-45862 GCA_023356605.1 Trichodesmium sp. MAG_R02
GTCAAAGATATTCCCGATCCTGATAAACAAGAAGTTTCTCAAACATCTAAAAAAAGTTATCTTAAAGTAGTAAATCAGAATCCCCCACTAGATAATTTATGAGAATAATTTCATTAGGAAAATTAATAGAGAAGAGAAAAAATTATTTCTTATCCATACTGTCAATAATTATCAATATTTTATAAGAGTTGAAGTACATCAAAATAAAAAATTTTGAGTCTTTTTTTGTAGTAGTTGAGTTGGCTTAAGAGTTTAGATACAAAAAGGGTTTGGAAACCAAACCCCTAATCAAGAAGCTATTTCTATTTCCCACTATAATAAAAGGCAATTTCTTTTTCCTTCAATTGAGCAAAATCTGCATTTTTCAACATATTATTTAGCTCATCTTGGGAAATATGCTTCGCCCCAATACGTACAATACGAGAGCGCATTGTATTACTAACTCCGCTCCTTTGTCGTTGACCTTCTAAGGCCATAACCTTATGATAAAGGTCAAGTTTTGCTGATGGAATAGGAGACCCATCTAAATCTATTCCTTTAGCGATCGCATCATCCACAGCATCTGCTCCAGTAGTTGATGCAGGTATAGAATTTGTTTCCGAAGACATAGGCATAAATTACTGAGTTTACATAATTATTTTATCGGCTCTTGGAGTAATTTTTTTTAATCCATTCGATCTAAATTAACGGTATAATTGTGTTATTGAATTTCAGTAACTTTCTGTGCAGATTAATGATCAAAAAAACACCACGGATAAAAATTCCTTTAGTAGTTAAAAAATATGTGTTTGAGCGGGACAACTACCACTGTCAAAGTTGTGGTAAAAGTTCAACCCAAACAGAACTTAATATAGACCATATTATACCTCTCGCTAGAGGCGGTAGTAATGATATTAGTAACCTACAAACTCTCTGTCACAACTGCAACCAAAAAAAGAAACATCATTTCGATCCCCGCTTTCAACGAAACTTTAGTAATTAAAGTAAATTAGCATCCATAAAAAAATTAATTTATCAGTAAGATATAACATATAGTAATTCCCATAAGCATTATAGTACTTACATTCGTTTCTTTGAGTAGGGTCATTGTATTTAAGGTTTCTACAGATTTATAATTGTGGAAAAGGGAATAGAAAAGAAGAAAAAAGACTGTATCTCAGTAACTTCAGAAACCCTATAATAGATCGAGGAGAAACAAAAAGTGAATTCAAATGATATCAGCTTTATAAAGATTAAGATGTATTCTTTAATTGAAAAAATGTCTGATGTAGAAGTAGAAAAAGCTTGGGAATATTTGCAAATACTTCATTATGATAGCTTCATTATGACAGCTATTCAAAAATCCAAAAGAAGTCACAGACCAGGAGATATATTCACCAAAGAAGAAGCCTTGCAAATATTATTATTTGAAAAAGAAGATAGTTAATAATTTACCAGGATCGTGATCAGCTTGTAGCTATTTGATAAACAATGAATATCAACTTTCCTTTTTCAAGGTTAGTTTTTTCTAATACTTTATAATTATCCTCATACCACATTCAAAAAAGATAGTTACAGTAAAAAAGGGGGTAGGAAATAGAGAAGTAGCCTTAGTCTTTATTTGATTTTCATATATGACAAAATTCTGGTCTTCCCTAACCAGGAAAAAAATTAATTTAGAAATAGGGCATTTGGATCAAATGGGCGAATGAGCGTAGAATTTATCAACCATTTTTCTTCTGGTAAACCTTGATTAATTAACATCAAATATTCTCGAAATTCTTGAGAGTTATGATGACTTGTACCGTCCCCAAATATTGCAAATCTTTTTCCCGGTCTTTGCTCTTTTAAATATTTAACAAATTTCATATTATTTTCAGTATTTCCACTTCTTTCATTCTTCCACAATAAATTCCTTAGTTCGATAATCTAAGGCTCCATAATAAGTTTGTCTTTCAAATTCACTTTTAATAGGAATGTCTATTCTTTTATCTGTTCTTTTCCAAGTATAGCTTAGTAGATAACCCCCATAATATAGTCATTTTAATTTAGATTAAGATAAGTATTTCTTGCTATAACTAAGTTTCAGCAGAAAAAGTTTTCCATTCTTATTTAAAATGACTATAAATGACATTCGTCAACCATAAACACTGCAAGCTTTTCAGCTTCTATTAATGAATTGCCATTTGGGCAATAGTTTCTCTATTTATTTTTGTTTTGCTTTCACTAATTCATCATTTTTAGCGGGATTTATATGAGTGAGTTTTTTCCAAGTTATTCCCGCTTCTTTGAGTAAGTTATAATTACTTTTTAAGATATCAAAAACTACATCATATTGCTTCTTTAAATATTTTTGTAAATCCGATAATATTAGGTGACTTTGTTCCCTCATCCACTCAATTACTTGCTCTTTTTATACTGCCTTTAAGTAACCTTGCGTTCCCATATAATTGAAGCCTTAAACTTTCTACACCATGAAACATTGCTTAATTTTTCCATTCACCAATAAAACTGCTGAGTTTCATTTAATAATTCTTTAATTTCATGGTAGGATTTTCCCTAGGAAATCATTTGAACAAGCCTTGGTTATTTTTATTTCTTTTGACTATGCATGTTTGATTTATAAAAACGTCTAGTTCATCTCAAATATTCATTTTTTTCTTATGACTGGATATGTTATTATTATATCTGTTGCGACCTATTTAGGATTGTAATACAAGCTTTTCAAGGAATTGGAAATATCACAGAATTTTGATATTATCAGTTTTCTTGCTTAACAATTGAAATGTATTTTCCTCACTAAATTAATATCAACCTGTCAGGATAATAGAAAAAGAAAAAATGCTATTTGTCAATGATTGTTAAGATGAGCTTACCCTGTATTTTGTGCTTATATATTTATTATGTAGTCTCGGTTTAAAAGTAAAAATTCAGGTCCCATGAAAAATGCTATAAGTATTGACAGGATGTGCAATTACTGCAATTATAGTCATTTTAATTTAGATTGAGACAAGTATTTTTTTGCTATGAATAGATTTTAACAGAAAAACTATTTCATTCTTATTTTAAATAACTATACTCCCCAAATTATATTCTCAAGACTGAAATAGCTACAAGCTGATATAGCAATCTTAAATAGGTTGCAGCAAATCAAAAAGTAGATAAAAAAGTTGAAACTCTTATCTGTTAACTATTGCCTGTTGCTTGTTTCCTAAAAAGCAGTAAGATTTTTGCCACAAATAAAATAAGATTGCTACATTATCCTCACTATTGAGAATGAGACTATTAAACTGCTGAGTCAGTCATTTTGATAATTAACTCTATGACTCGGCCTGAGATACCTTAATCCTTATGTAAAAAGAGAAAATAGGAAAGTATTTGGCAAACCATACTTTAGAGACATTTACTAATATTTATAAGCATTTAGTACAGTAATATATGACCTTTTTTTTAAGTATTTAGGTAAAAAAAAGACGTATTGAGTGCTCCAAATAAAGATTTTAGGATTTGTTTGGACTGTAAAATTCCTAAAGTAGGGTTCTTAAACTAGAATAGAGAAGGTGTATTAAAATACAATATCATTGTGAGCCTAGAAGTGCGTTATTCTCGATCTTTTATCGAGGACCTTAAAGTCGTAGAATCCGTTGCTTACCAGCAAGTATATGATTTTGTTTTTATCAAATTCAGTAAAATCAATTACTTACAAGAACTCCCAGAATTGAGACAACTTGGAACTAGTACTATTTTCTACAGATTTACTGTAGAAAATTATTTGATAGGAATAGAAGTAACGGGTCAAATTGTTAAATTTATCCGTATTTTACCAAAGCCAGAAATCTAGTCTTTTAGACTATAGGAGGTAGAAGAGTAAAAATATTGAATCAAGTAATTTTTATGGAATCAAGAGTACTCTGGCAACGCTATATTGACTGGCTTTACTACCACGAAGGATTAGGATTTTACGTTGACATAAGTCGTATTAAATTTGACGACTCCTTTGTTGAGGTAATGAAGCCTAAATTTGAAAAAGCTTTCCAAAATATGGAAAAATTGGAAAAAGGCGCAATAGCTAACCCAGACGAAAATCGGATGGTTGGCCACTACTGGCTAAGAGACCCAAATATTGCTCCTACCCCTGAAATTAAACAGGAAGTTGTCCAAACTCTAGAACAAATAGAAACTTTTGCCAAAAAAGTCCATAGTGGAGAAATTAAACCTTCCAAGGCTCCGAAATTTACAGACATTCTGTCTATTGGTATTGGTGGTTCAGCTTTAGGCCCCCAATTTGTCGCCGAAGCTCTTGGTCTTGATGACCCACCAATGGAAATACACTTCATTGACAATACAGATCCAGCAGGTATAGACCGGGTACTCCATAAACTAGGCGATCGCCTCAGAAGTACTCTAGTTATAGTCATCTCTAAATCTGGAGGGACGCCAGAACCTCGCAATGGTATGATGGAAGTAAAAGCAGCCTTTACGTCTCAAAACTTAGACTTTGCCAATCAAGCTGTTGCCACAACTACCCCTAATAGTAAACTAGGTCAAATTGCTAAATCTGAAGGATGGATAGATGTTATCCCCATGGCAGACTGGGTCGGTGGACGTACTTCCGAACTATCTTCGGTTGGTTTGCTACCTGCAGCACTGCAAGGAATTGATATCCGAGCAATGCTGGCCGGGGCTAAAGAAATGGACGCAGTTACTCGCAAATATGAAATCAAAGACAACCCCTCAGCTTTATTAGCTTTGAGTTGGTATGCGGTGGGTAAAGGTCAAGGGGAAAAAGATATGGTAGTTATCCCCTACAAAGATAGTCTGCTGCTATTGAGTCGTTATCTACAACAGTTAGTGATGGAATCTTTAGGCAAAGAAAAGGACCTAGATGGCAAGGTAGTCAACCAAGGTATTGCGGTCTACGGTAACAAAGGTTCTACAGACCAACATGCTTATGTACAACAGTTGCGCGATGGTGTACTGAATTTCTTTGTAACATTTATTGAAGTCCTCGAGGATCGTGAAGGTACTTCTCCTGAAGTAGAGCCAGGGGTAACTTCTGGAGATTACTTATCTGGTTTTATCCAAGGTACTAGACAAGCACTTTATGAAAATGAGAGAGATTCTATTACAGTCACTATTCCCAAAGTTAATCCTTATAATTTAGGAGCATTAATTGCGCTTTATGAGAGAGCTGTTGGTTTTTATGGTTCTCTAGTCAATATTAATGCCTATCACCAACCAGGGGTAGAAGCTGGCAAAAAAGCTGCGGCTGCAGTGCTAGAACTACAAAACGAGGTAATAAATATTCTCAAGCAAGAGAAATCTCCTCTATCTTTAGAAGAATTATCTCAAAAGGCAGGAGCTGGTGATCAGATAGAAACTATCTACAAGATTTTGCGTCATTTGGCAGCTAACAAGCGAGGTATTGTTTTCCACGGAAATGTCGGCCAACTAGATAAGTTAGGGGTAAGTTATCATCAATTATAAAAATTGAACTTGGTTTCACTCTTGAAACTAGACTATTACGTAAGTATTAATCACAAAAAAACATTCACCTACCTATAGCTTGTCGGAAAGTATCAAGACAAGTTTAATTGAATATCAACAAATATCAACAAATATCGACAAATATGGTGAAATCTGTAATAATCTACATTTGGGAATTTTACGCGATAGGGTAATAACAAGATAGATTATTATGTCCATACAGCTAGTAGATTTATTGTAGATTAACTATTGGAGCATGGCATAAATGGTTTATTGACATCCTCCCGACGCTGCTCTTTGGAGACAGCGCGGGATTCCCTGGCATCGCTGTTGGGGGCTTTCTGTTTCATAACACTTGCCCTCCGAAATTTACTCTCTTCAGGTATAAAGACTGGGACCCAGACTGATACGACCTACCCGGAGGCCAAAATATTTCTACTTTAGCTTAAAAGCATAAGGCAAAATGCAGAAGTTTTGCAGTCTACCTTTATTAAAACCACTATAAGTGTTTTCTGATTTTATTCCTGATAGTCAATGCTGATGTCAATGGAAGTTTAAACATATCACGAAAAACAGTCCCAAACGTTGTTAGCAATTAGAATTAGGGTGTTGTAGTTCACCCCACAATGGTGACCCTTAATTAAAACTAGGTCAAAGAATATTTTTCTATAGATTTAGTAACTATGAGTGCTAACAATTTGTTAACAATGCACAGTAAGACTAACTTACTGAAGGGTTATCTCCCAATACCTTCAACAAAAACTATAGATGCTTTTGAGTACTTACATTACCTTGGTTATTGTTGGTCACAGAAGTTTAATTACAAGGCCCGGCAGTTAGGCAACTTATGAGTATAGTTGACTAAAAAAGTCTTTTTAGACACTAAGGAGTAGAGAGAAATAGGAATGATATTATAATGTAGCAGTAAGAATTTTCTCTTAGTTTTTCTACCATCATCTTTCCAAGAGCCTACTGTCTTAGCCAAAGCAACCGAGGAGCTGAAACTTGCAAGGTCCCAAAACAAAAGGCACCCAACTCCATCTGTTAATGTTTTGAGAGTTCATTAACAAATCCTAATTAACTCGAATATAGTTAATCATTTTCAGGTCAATAATCTAAAATTCAACTATTACTAATTACTATTTTATTTTGATTTATCAAATAATCCAATAACCCTTGACAAGCATCTAAAAGTATCTCAATCACATAGTCAAATCCATCCGAACCACCATAGTAAGGATCGGGTACTTCCTTAACATCAAAATATCTACAAAAGTTACACATTAGCTTTACTTTATCTCTATATCTACCATGGCTATCCAAGTGAAGTACATCCCGATAATTTTCCTGATCCATTGTGAGAATTAAATCAAAACTATTAAAGTCTTCTACTTGAAATTTACGGGCTGAACCTTTCAGGTTAATATCTCTCATTTTAGCTGCATAAGCCATTCTAGAATCTGGAGGACTACCTATATGATAACCTCCGGTACCAGCTGAATCACAAACTATGTATTTGCTCAAATTAGCTTTTTCTATCAGATGATTCATAATATTTTCTGCCGAGGGAGAACGACAGATATTGCCTAGACAAACAAATAGTAGTTGATAAGACATAAATTAATTAAATAGAAGAATAAACAAGTTAGGCCTTAAACTTAAATTAACTCTAAGCTACTACCTCTATCCACTAAGATAATTTATAGTAGCACTTTTATTGGGAAGTACATAGTAAAGGGGTTTAACTGACCACAAAAATTAGCTTAAATTAATCAGTATTGAAGCCTCCCTCGCAACTCTAGCAATTTCATTTGAGTTGTGTGAAAAAAACTGGCTAATTTTTAGAAAACAGACAATAAGCGACAGTTAATAAGGTTTGCAAGACTTTTTTGCTGTTATAGTCATTTCAAATAAGAATGGAAAACTTTTTATGCTGAAACGCGAGTTATAGCGAGAAATACTTGTCTCAATCTAAATCAAAATAACGATAGTAATTTTATATCTCATTTTAAGACTCTATATAGTAGTCACTATTACTTCTAGGACACCCTCACCTCTCTCAAATTTAGTGGATGCTACAAATTTAGTCTTGCCTCTTGTGACTTCCCCCATTAAGGGGGAATAAGGGAGGAGGTTAACTTCTGACTTGAGCTATAAAACCTCTAGTGTGAAGATTATTTTTCAGAAATCCAAAAGACTAGGATACAGCTTTTGAGTTAGTCTACTCACTCATTGTATTTTGTAGTTACCTAACTTTAAACCTTTCCTAGCCATTATTACTGTTTAAACTAGGATTGCCCTGGTATAGTTAAGCCACCTGTCAATTTTTCCATACGTTCCCGCATAACAGAAGTGGACTCTTCATAAGCCGATTGCATTGCTTCTGTTACCTGTTGTGCAACTACTTCTGCATCTTCCTTTAATAAATTTGGATCAATCTCTACTCGTCGTGGTTGTTGATTTCCGCTCATAAAAACCTTCACCAAACCACCACCTGCTACTCCTTGAACTTCTAATTGTTCAAGTTCTTCTTGAAGTTTTTTCGCTCCTTCTTGAACCACTTGAGCTTTTTTAAAAGCCTCAGTCAGTTCTTTCACTTTACCTAAGCCAAAGCCAAAACCTTTTTCTGATTTTCCATCGTTTTTTTGTGACATAATTACTCTGTTATTGGTAAGTTCTATTTGGTATTTGTTTAGTTTTCATTAGCATACAGATACATCAAGCCCGGCAATTCCCGGTAAAAGTTGGGAAAACCCTCCATAGCAATGTGACGGCACAACCATCAACATTGGCGTTATCTCGCAATACTTTGAGGAAGATCCCCAAAGCGCCAAATTGTCCCATTAAAGTCAAAGTTCATACTCTGATCTTTCCACTGTTAGAGGCCAGTTAAAAGTAGAGTCTTTTAACTTTAATTCTTGATGAATGTATGGTACCGCAGTTATAGCAAGTTTTAGATAATGAATATCATTAAGTTTAATACCATCACTGTTCATAAAAATATAGTCAAATATGACATATTCAATGGAATTGCAGGTTTTACCCTGACTGAGGGAACGATAACACCTATTATCCCATGGTCAAAGACATAAGTGGGCTGTAATTATCATAATGTTGCTGAGAACCGTTTAGATTACTGCTTCATGAAACCTATACAAACCTAGACAGGCTTGCTGTTCAATTCCTGCTTCAACCAAGGGAGACGGAACCTTCAAGTCCACAGGCGTTCACCGATAAGCTCTCGGCATTTTTTGTCCAATTTTCGAGATTGATTGACCCATTCAAGTCCCTGTCCATAACTTGCCCACAATTTTGACAATGATAAACC
>JAKQYE010000150.1 GCA_023356605.1 Trichodesmium sp. MAG_R02
GCAGTCCTCAATAAGTGGTAACATATTTAAAATTATAGTCATTTTAATAAAGAATTGAGACAAGTATTTCTTGCTATAACTCGCGTTTCAGCAGAAAAAGTTTCCCATTCTTATCTTAAATCCGACATTCCGCAGATCTTCATATATCTTTATGTATATTTACATTTTCAAAGAGACTTATACGAAAAATCTTCGTTATAGAACTCAATATCAATAAAGTTTATCAATAACTAATTTTTTATGAGAAAATTAGTTACAATTCTTTATAGTTGTGAAAATTGATGTCTATAGCTATAAGGGTTTCAGGGATAGCATTCTGGGCGATAGATTAATAAAACTTATCAATTTAATGTTAAGAAGTGCGGAATGTGGGTTAAATGACTATATAAGATAAAGACTCAAGACCAATCCCCGAGTTGATCATATCCGATAGACTTGTATTATAAGACAACCTGAATTATACAATATATAAGACTGTTATATCTATTTCAGGTTTGATTAACTATAACAAGAAATTCATTACCATCTTCTGATGGAAAAACCCATCTTTTTAGTTGGTCATCTGTTAGCATAGTCATCTTAATTTAGATTGAGACAAGTATTTCTTGCTATATAGTCATTATGGTTAAGATTGAGACCTGGTCTTCTTGGCTTTAAAAGGTTTTAGCTTAAAAAGTGTCCCATTCTTATTTGGAATGACTATAACTCGCGTTTCACCAGGAAAAGTTTTCCATTCTTATTTGAAATGACTATAGATATTTATTTGGTCTCACTGGAAAACCTAGTGTAATTCTATAATTAAGGGCAAGATATAATGAATTTAGAGGAAGTCCAATATATTCTCAATAACTACCTGCTTAACCGAGAAAATCGTTGTCTCAATAACGCTGAAGTAACGGTTTTGCGAGGTATCTGGCAAAAACAGACGTATCACCAAATGGCTGAAAAAGAAGGCTACAGTCCTAGCTATGTGGCAAATGTAGTTGCCCCAGAATTGTATCGAAGAGTTTCTGAGGTGACAGAAAGACGAGTAACTAAGAAAAACTGTCGAGCCATATTAGAGTCATATTTTACGGGACAAAGTCGACTCACTCCTAATCCGTCAGGGAAACCATTTCCTAAAGTTCCAGTCCCTAGTCTACCTGGTTATCCCTCTGGGGCAGTTTCTCTTGAATCTGCTTTTTACTTGAAACAACCTTTCCTAGAACAACAAATTATCAAAGAAATTACTAAGCCAGGGGGGTTGGTGCGAATAAAAGCTCCTCAAGAAATGGGAAAAACCTCTTTATTATTAAGAATTTTAAATGATTGTCAAAAAAATTTTGGTTATAGGATAGTTAGTTTAGACTTACTAAAAGTTGATCAGAGTATCTTCGAAAATATTCATCAATTCTTGCGCTGGTTATGTGTTAATTGTGCTCGAAAACTAGGATTACAACCAAATTTAGACCACTATTGGGATGAGGATCTTGGTAGTAAAATGAGTTGGACAATTTATTTTGAAGAGTATCTTTTAGAAGAAATCGATGGTCCTTTGGTTCTAGCTTTAGATGAGCTTAATCAGGTATTTGAACACCCTAAAATTGCTGAAGATTTTTTACCATTATTACGTTCTTGTTATGAAGAAGCAAAAAAAAATCCTATTTGGCAAGATTTTCGTTTAATCGTTGTTCATAGTACTGAGATTTATATTCCGCTTCAGTTAGAACAGTCTCCTTTTAATATTGGATTACCTATTGAGTTAGAGTTTTTTAGTCAAAAACAGGTAGAACAGTTGGCAACAAAATACCAATTATACAGTCAAGATAATGAAGAAATTAAACAATTGATGGAATTAGTTAGGGGGCATCCTGCTTTAATTCATTTGGCACTTTATCGTATTAGTCAAAAAGAAATAACTTTTAAGGAATTATTAGCAACTGCGGTCACTCAAACGGGGATTTATGCATATCATTTACAGCGTCATTGGCTTGCTTTGAAAGAAAACCCAGAATTAGCAAAAGCTTTTAAAATGGTTTGTGAAGCAGCTGAAGCCGTTTTTTTAGAGCCAACTATTGCCTACAAGCTCAACAGTATAGGCTTAGTTAATTTAGTTAACAATAAAGGAACAGTTAGTTGTCGATTGTATAAGGAATATTTCCAGAGTCAATGGCAGTAAAATTTGGCATCTCTACTTGAAAAATTCAGTCATTTTGTGCTATGTAGTTTGCTAATGTTCTAAGCTATTTTATGAGGTTATTAAACAATGTTGAAATAAGTATGCTCTGATTAATTCATAATTCCAACTATAATATAAATCTAATATAAAAGTTAATATTTTGTTCCAAAAGTAATATTAGAAACGTATTTATTTTATGGATTGCAATCAGCAAAAATCAAACCTATAGTGGTATACCTTGATAAGGTGCATTTGCATTGTTATTAATCTTAGAGTTATAAGAGGTCAACCTCAAAAACTATGTCCAGAAGCAGCTTGAGCTGACTTGGAATTTTCTGCCCTGCTATTGAAGATAAGTTACAGACTGCACTCAGTGGCATTACGAAGATACTATCAGTTTAGCTAGCTTGATACAAAAAGCGATCCCTTCACAGAATGATAAAAATTGCATTTTGGTCAGTCTATTTGTGTAAGTAGACTGACTTTTTCTACCATAAAATGTGACTTATGGTTAGTCTTTAAATTTGACATATAGTCATTTCAAATAAGAATAGAAAACTTTTCCTGCTGAAACGCGGGTTATAGCAAGAAATACTTGTCTCAATTCTTTATTAAAATGACTATACTTTAATTTTATTAATTATTTCGATGATCAATCCATTGCTTGACACGTCTAACTGCCTCTTTTCGAGAAGAAGCATAAGGTACTGCGACAGCACAACCTAATTTATAATTAGCCCAAGCTGTATAAGTAGCAACTCCATTCATTTTACCTTGGTCAATTTCAACCTTCCAACCTTTATATTCAAAGGTAAGTATAATATGAGGAAAATCAGGTTCAATCATTATAGTGTGACCAAATTAGTTATATAGCAATTCTATGAGTGATCGGGCGCAAAAATCCTACTGCTTTTTAGGGCACAGGGAAGAGGGAACAGAGAATAGGTAAAAGTTTTAAAAGTTTTATTTACTTTTTGATTTGTTGGAACCTATGCGCGGACCGCTATAGTTATCTCAAAATAGTTCCAAATTAAAAATCGGAAATCCTGATATTTTTTAGTCTATACTTATTAAGTAATTAATACTCCCTCTCTTGGGAAGGCTTGGGGATGGGTTCTCTACTCAATAGTAAAGTTGAAAAGTTTTTGATAAACGGTATTATTCTACTTCCTATTCCTGACTCCTGACTCCCTAAAACCAACAACATTGGCGTAAGCACTATAAACAGCTCTGACATTATACCAATTTAAAAATATCCGAG
The DNA here is from genome assembly GCA_023356605.1 of Trichodesmium sp. MAG_R02. Taxonomy (GTDB): domain Bacteria; phylum Cyanobacteriota; class Cyanobacteriia; order Cyanobacteriales; family Microcoleaceae; genus Trichodesmium. The sequence goes on from JAKQYE010000150.1 coordinate 3,420, forward strand.
AAATTTCTAAAGCCAACTGTGATTTACCTCGGTCAATTAACCATTGCAAAAAAACAGCCATTGTTTTTTCATTTAATCTCCCACCTAATGATAATAATCCCCATAATAATTTGTGCAACCAAGTCATTTGAATCATAATTTTCACTTCCAATGTTGGATGTTTTTGATAAAACAAAACTCCCATTCTTCCTCTTTGAATTTCTCTTTCAATCATTTTTGGTAATTGCTCCAAAGAAAAGGGAGGATGCCAATGATAACCTACAGCTTCTGAGCATTTAATCAATTTTAAACCTAATTTTTTCAACCTAATTCCTAACTCTAAATCTTCCCAACCATACTGTTTAAAACTAGTATCAAATAATCCGGCTTCAATTAACCAATGGCGAGCGATCGCTACATTTCCCGTCGCAAAAAAGGCTGCTGAAAAATCTGTCAATTTATAAGGTTCTAAAGTGGGAAAATCAAAATTACAAGTATTAATTACTCTTCCATAAGTAAAGATACGGTTTGATTCTTTGCCATATTTAATTAAAGTATTTGCATGTGCCTGAAGAAAATTATCTGTTACTACTAAGTCACTGTCTATAAAAATAATAAAATTTCCCCTGGCTACTTCAACTCCTAAATTTCTGGCTGCTGCTGGTCCATGGTGAGACTGAGGCCAAAGTTGGAGATGGGGAAATTCTGTGGCATTAGCTTTTAGCCAGGGGACAGTATCATCTGTTGAACCATCATCGACAACTATTACTTCATATTCGGTTATGGGTTGTTCATAAGTTTGACTTTCTAAGGCACGGAGGCATTTTTCTAAAATTCCTAGGCGATTATAAGTGGGAATGATTATACTAAAAAACATAGAGTCAGTTATTTATATTAAATCCTGGGTAGTGGTACTTGCGTAATGGTGAAAGAGATGGGGGAGTGACAATTTTTTGGTATGTGGAGGGAAGGAAAAACTCAAGATCTAACTTCCCAGAGTGGAAAGAATACTCCCCATCACCCCACCTACCCACTTCCCCCTGACCCAACCCCCATTTTACTCAAAAACTATTACGGGACCAGAACTACCAAATCCTTTTTAGTTTTGACTTTTCCTCCGATTTTTAATCCGAGGACTCCTAAGAGCTGCGTCGCGCTACATCTGTCACTTAAAAAGATTGTGTTTCTGTCCTGCCTTGTCACTTCTGATAGGAGCTATTGCTGGGGAAGGTAACATTATTAAAAATTATAACGTTGGACATTTACCGTAGAGTCTGAGCAAAATTAAAATTTAAAATTCAAAAATCAGAAAAATTTTGGGTTTCCCCTGTAGTTAAATTTCTTAAGATGTTTGAGTATAATAAAAGTTTATACTTTGAATAACAATAAAGCTACAGATTTAGTTTAATAATAATAACTCAGTTGTTAATTTTTTAAGAAAAATATGAGTCGTGCCACTAAAGTTGTGCTAGCTTATTCTGGAGGAGTAGATACTTCTGTTTGTATCCCTTATCTGAAAAATGAATGGGGAGTAAAAGAAGTAATTACCCTAGCAGCAGATTTAGGTCAAGGAGATGAATTAGAAGGAGTTCGGAAAAAAGCATTAGATTCTGGGGCAGTAGAATCTTTGGTCATAGATGTTATTGAACCTCTAATTAAAGAATATGCTTTTCCTGCTATTCAAGCAAATGCTCTATATGAAAATCGTTACCCCCTAGCAACAGCATTAGCTCGACCTTTAATTGCCAAAATATTAGTAGAGGCCGCAGAAAAATATGGTGCCGATGCTATTGCCCACGGTTGTACAGGAAAAGGTAATGACCAAGTAAGGTTTGACGTTGCTATTGCTGCACTAAATCCTCAAATTAAGATTCTTGCGCCTGCGCGGGAGTGGGGAATGAGTCGGGAGGAGACTATTGCTTATGGTGAAAAGTATGGCATTCCTGCTCCTGTGAAAAAATCTTCCCCTTATAGTATAGATAAGAATTTATTGGGGATGGCGATCGAAGCTGGTGAATTGGAAGACCCTTGGGTGGAACCCCCAGAAGAAGTTTATGGAATGACCAAGGCGATCGCTGACACTCCTAATGAACCGGAATATATAGAGATTGGTTTTGAGCGGGGTATTCCTGTTAGTCTCAACGGTCAAGGGATGGGTGGTATTGAGTTGATAACTCAACTTAATCAGATAGCAGGAAATCATGGTATTGGCAGAATAGACATGATCGAAAACCGTCTAGTGGGGATAAAGTCGAGAGAAATTTATGAATCTCCAGCAATGTGGGTATTAATTCAGGCACACCGAGATTTAGAAAGTTTGAATTTAACTGCTGATGTGACTCGTTATAAGCGGGGTATTGAGGAGACTTATAGTCAGTTAGTTTATAACGGTTTGTGGTTTAGTCCGTTGAAGGGTGCATTGGATGCTTTTATTCAGCAGACCCAGGAAAGGGTGACTGGTGTTGTGCGGGTCAAGTTGTTTAAGGGCAATGTAATGGTTGTTGGTCGTAAGTCTGATAATTCTTTGTATAGTTTTGACTTAGCGACTTATGGTGCGGAGGATGAATTTGACCATAAGGCAGCGGAAGGATTTATTTATGTTTGGGGTTTGCCGACTCGTGTTTGGTCAGAGAAACTCAGGGGTTAGGAAATTAGGGGTTTTTTAACTTTAATTAGGGTTTGCTTATGGAAGTATGAGTGGTAAGGGCAGGAGTTAGAATTCAGACTCCATAAGTCAGGGTAATTATAGAATAGGTAGTCACAAGAATCGTCCCTTGATTTTCTGTCCAACTCTTGCTCAAAATGCTAAATTTTGAACCTGAGTCACCCAAAAGCTGGTACTTTATTAGTACCTCAGAAGGCACTTGCCTTTATCTGTAAAGATTTTGAGATTTAATCAGCAAACCCTAATTAGGGCTTGCTGAATAAGTCTAAAGAGGGTTGATTTGTTGTTCTAAAGAAAACAGATAATAAGAAAAAAACTATCATTATTTATATCTATTCAAATATAAAAGGACATCTTCTCAAAAATTTTTTGCTCATCCTTACTATTCGTAACATTTTTTTTTAAATGGCATTATATTTTACAATACCAATTTTAAAACTGGAAAAAGTAAAATTTTCCCCGGAAACAGACCCTGAAATTCAAGAAATAACTAGGATCTTTCAAAAAAAAAGGATATAAATGGTTAGAGCAAAAAGTGACTTACGCTGGAATTACAGCGCTTTTCAAATTGATGAACTACATCGCCATAACCAAAGTCTTGTAGGGACGTTGCATGCATTGTAGGGACGTTGCATGCAAAGTCCCTACTGTGGTCTGCCGACATGAAAACTACTGTAAACAAAGATGGTTAATTGTTGAAAGTGCAGAGGGCCAAAAAAGTAACATCCAGAAATTAAACTCGAAAATTGAACAAGAAAAAAATCCGGCATTAAAGTTAGTAAAAAAATTAGAAACAACTGGATTTGATACAGTTACTCAAGCTCAAAATTACTGAAAATCAATCGACAAAAAACTGAAATTATGGAATGCGCGAATCTTTAGAAATCTGAGTGTATAAACTAGGCCAAAGAGAACTGAGAAAAACTTTAAAAATAACCAATAGTGAAGTGAAAAACTAGTTAGGAAAGCTAACAAATACTCCGACATTGAGATAGATATTTCAATGGTTTGAAGGAGTAAATTTGTTAATAATTAATCAATGGTAAAAACTGGTTAATCTCACATAATAAAGGAGCTTGATTTTAGAGTTTTTACCCTCAAATTGTCAAAAATATTATCTGGGAAACAATAATAATAAGCGATAGACTTCCAGTCCGCTTCGCGATCGCAGCACTTGAAGAGTTAAGAAAATTAATTGATACTATCAACAGGAGTGTAGTTCCTCAATTATTTTCTGCTGCCAACAGAAATCCCCGGTTTGCCAAAAATACTCATGCCACTGATTTTTTTGTGTTCTATAGAATTAATTTGTTTAATTTGTTGGCTCAAAATAGTAATGATAATTCATGTATTCTTTTGTACTACATGCCGGAAGTGCAGAATGTGAGTTTTAAATTTCTCTTTCAACTGGATTCTTCATTGACATACCTTAGTTAACCATGAATTTTGAGCCGACTTAAAGCTAGTTTGCCACATTTTGGATAGGAAAAGTTTTTTTCAGCTTTAACCCAAGGTACTTTTTCTTTTGAATGTCCTAGTCACACCAATTTTTCTTTGTTACCAGTATTAATACTTAATTAATTGCCTTTCCTCTCTCATTCTATTTGCATACTACATTTTGAATTGCGGAATGTGGGTTAAAACAACGATTTATCATAGAAACTAAGTTTCTTTGCCTAAGTCCTATTAAATACACTGGCTACTTATAGTTTAAATAGTCTAAAATTTCATTAGATTTACCAATTTAGTCACAGTTAAAATATTACTTTTAACTTTTAACTTTTAACTTTAGAAAATGTTTACCAATTTTTTCATCAAAAGACCAGTATTCGCCTCAGTGTGTTCCCTACTAATTATCCTAATTGGATTAGTCGGTTATATCAGCTTACCAGTACAAGAATTTCCTACCATCGACCCCCCATTAGTCAGTGTGCGAACCAACTACCCAGGAGCTAGCCCAGAAGTAGTAGAAACAGAAGTCACAGAAATTCTGGAAGCAGAAATTAATGGGGTTGAAGGGGTCAAAACTCTGACCTCTAGCACCAGGGAAGGTTCGAGTTCTATAAACGTTGAATTTAAAATTAGTCGCGATATAGAAGCAGCAGCTCAAGATGTTCGTAGTCGTGTCTCCCGCGCCATGAGAAGACTTCCCGATGAAGTTGATGCGCCAGTAGTTTCTAAACGAAGTAGCGATGAAGAAAGAATTATTTGGCTGGCTTTAACTGGGGAAAAATATTCACCATTGGAGCTAAGTAACTATGCCGATAAATTCATTAAAAATGTCTTAGAAACTGTTGATGGGGTGGGCAGTGTTTTCATCGGTGGGGAACGTCGCTATGCTATGCGACTATGGTTAAATCCTAAAAAGATGGCTGCTCGAAATATTACTGCTTTAGATGTCGAACAAGCTCTTAGACAACAAAACGTAGAAATTTCCAGTGGCAGAATAGAAGGAAATTCTACAGAATATCCGATCCGCACTATTGGTCGTCTACAAACGCCAGAAGCTTATAAAAACCTGGTGCTCAGACGAAATGATGATACTTCTCTGACAAGATTAAGAGATATTGGTAGAGCAGAAATTGGAGCAGAGAATAATCGTACAATTGCTCGCTACAATGGTAAACCAGCAATAAGTCTTGGGATTAGTAAACTTTCCGGGGCAAATATCATAGAAGTTGCCACAAGTGTCAAAACTAGGATGAAAGAATTATCTCAAGATTTTCCAGAGGGAATGGAATACCATATCAGTGTTGACTACTCAACATTTGTGGAAATTGCCATTAAAGAAGTCTGGAAAAGTTTGCTATTGGCGATCTGTTTAGTTGTCTTAGTTATCTATGTGTTTTTGCAAGATTGGCGAGCAACAATTATTCCTACTATCACTATTCCCGTTTCCCTTATTGGTGCTTTTGGGGTAATGTTTTTTATGGGATTTTCCATCAACACTCTCACCCTATTTGCCCTCACACTCTCAACAGGCTTGGTAGTGGATGATGCTATTGTGGTCTTAGAAAATATTGTTCGATATATTCAACAAAAAGGGAAAACTCCTATGGAAGCAGCAATATTAGGAGTGGGGGAAGTTGTATTTGCTGTCATTGCCACAACCATTGTCTTGATCGCAGTATTTCTACCTGTAGGATTTTCCGGTGGGGGTGCAGGGCGAATATTTAATGAATTTGCCCTAACTCTTGCAATGTCAGTAGTATTTTCCACCTTTGTTGCTTTGACATTAGCACCATCATTGTCAGGACGAATTCTCAAAAAACAAGAACCAGGGAAACAAAAAAAAATTATTTCTCGCCTATTTGCCATTCCCCTAGATTTATTTGATTATGCCCTCAGTCGTATCTCAGTAATATACGATCGCTCATTACGTATGTTGATGAGAAGAAAACCATTAGTAATTTTAGGATTTATCTTATCTTGTTGGGTAATAGTTTGGTTATTCCAACAGTTGCCACAAGGCTTTTTGCCCACAGAAGACCGGGGGCGGATATTTATTTCTGTAACTGCACCAGAAGGGGTAAGCGTTGAATATACTAAAAATGTGATGGGTCAGGTAGAAGATAAACTTGCTCAAGTGCCAGAAATGAGAGGTTATTTCAGTATTACTGGCTTCGGTCGTTCAGCTCAAGCTAACCGAGGTATCGCTTTCACCAGCCTGAAACCCTGGTCAGAACGTACAAAACCAGAGCAAGCACAACAAGAGGTTGTCAAAAGATTATTTGGAGCATTTGCAGCCATTACAGATGCACGAATATTTCCAATTAATCCTGGTTCATTACCTGGTACGGGCCTTAGTCGCCCCATACAGTTTGTCTTGCAGGGAAATGATTTTGAAGAGTTAGCGCGAGTATCTGAAGAATTTAGCAATGAGGCACAACAGTTACCCCAACTAAATAATATTGACACAGATTTGAAAATTAATAAACCTGAGATAGTAGTAGAAATTAATCGTTTCCAAGCTGCTAATTTAGGGATATCGGTAAAGGATATTGCTCAGACATTAAAAATTATGATGGGTGGGGAAGATATTACGAACTTTACCCAAGGAAACCAGCGCTATGATGTAATAGTGCGGGCTGAGGATGAGTTTCGCAATAATTTACAAGATATTAATGACTTATATGTGCGAACTGAGCAAGGGGTGATGATACCTTTGAGTAATGTAGTGACTGTGAAAACGAGCACAACTCCTCCTGAGATTAACCATTTTAACCGCTTTCGTTCGGCAACAATTACAGGAAGTCCTGCTCCAGGAGTTAGCTTGGGTGAGGCTTTACAGGTATTATATGATTTTGCCGATAGGATTTTGCCTGCTGATATGCGGATAGATCTAAAGGGTGAGTCATCCCAGTTTCGAGATGCTGGTAAAGCAACGGTATATATTTTTGGGTTGGCATTGATTTTTATCTTCTTAACTTTGGCTGCTCAGTTTGAGAGTTATATCGACCCGCTGGTGATTTTATTGGCGGTACCGTTATCTTTGTTGGGTGCTTTTGGGGCTTTGTGGTTGGCGGGTTTAGAGGTGAATGTTTACAGTCGTATTGGGTTGATTATGTTGATTGGTTTGGCAACTAAGAATTCAATTTTGATTGTGGAATTTGCTAACCAGTTATTGGCAGAGGGAATGTCTATTACTAAAGCTGCTATTGAGGCATCGCGGTTGCGGTTTCGTCCGATTTTGATGACAGGGTTTTCGACAATTTTTGGGGTTATGCCTTTGGCGTTTGCTTCTGGTCCGGGTGCTGCTAGTCGGGTTTCCATCGGTATGTCGGTTATGGGTGGAATGTTGGTGTCTACAGTTTTGACTTTGTATGTAGTGCCTGTGTTTTATGTGGTGATGGCCAAGGGTTTGCCCTTGGGTTTATTTCGTAAGTCTGCTCAATATTCGGCTGATGCTGATGAGATTAGTAATAGTAATGGTTATGTTAATGGAAATAGTAAAACTGATTCTGCTAATAGTAAAAATAAAGATAGTGGGGAAAAATTGAGAAAGTGATATAGCAATGTGGGCTGGTATGTTTATACAATACAAATTACTACTGATGTAATATCTGTAAAAGTATTGGTCGGGATTTACGGATAGCCACTATATCTAGTAGGGGTTAATGGTCATTAAATCCTAAATATGGTGTATGTTTTCATATTTTGTCTAAGTTCTTTTGGTAATAGTGGTAGAAGTTTATACTACATTTAAAGACAATAGTAATATGTAAATATGTGATCGCTCATAGCTAGAGTTGAAGCGCGATCGCCTTCTTCAGCAGTGCTGAATTTATCTGTATATAATTCACAGCATTGAGATTGATTTACTAGAACTAATTCAGGACTTACGCAGGCAAACTGAGAAACCAGGTTTATCGTAGATATTTATGTGTTAAAAACAATGATTTACTGTCAAAACCTGGTTTCTTTGCGTAAGTCCTGTAATTGTCTTTTTTGACTTAGGGTTTGCTGAAAAAGTCTTTTAAGGAGCATAGGGGTAGGTAGGGACAAAGCCTTTAATTTTGATTATTTTTCCTGATAATTTTGCAGTTTCACCTCCTCCTTAAATCTCGAATTTTTTTGTATTTTTCGACGCCATTTGTATCATCAACGCGCGGGATTATTTTTCAAAAGACAATAGTAAGTTTTTCCTAAGTTATCTATTAATGCCATTAATCTTTCTGTTGTATAACAACTGGACATTAATACAGTTTTAAATGGTATTTTCTTGTTATTTATAGACATTTTACATCATTTATTCAACACTTTTCTATTTTGTTTTTTTTGGTCAGTATATGGGCTATAAAATCTATAATCTATAATCTATAATTGTTAAGTCCTCGATGAAAATATATACAATTAACTATTCCTATACTAGGAGATTTGTAGCTGATAGAATGCAAATAACTTTATGTTCATTACCACTATATTGTAGTCGTGCAAGTGCCTCCAAGAGAGAAGCTACCCTATCAATTTTAAATCCATGCTTTTTATTAACTGTATAATCAAAAATTAAATATCCTGCTGTTTCTGGGATAAATTATTCTTTAATATTTTGCCATAAACCTTCTGAATTTAAAGAGCTTGTTCTTAAATAACGGTTTATTTTATGTTATGATATAGTCATTTCAAATAAGAATGAAAAACTTGTTCTGCTGAAACTTAGTTATAGCAATAAATACTTGTCTCAATCTAAATCAAAATGACTGTAACTAATATTTTTCAGATGATTTGTCAAGGAGCATTATTGTATAATTTCTGTGAGATTTGAGTAAATATTGATAGTAGTCAAAATAATTAAAATCCATATTTTTCCCTATAATATAATTATGTAATTATTATCTACAGGACTTACAAAGGGAAACTGAGAAACCCGGTTTCTCGTAGATATTTATATGTCAAAAACAATGATTTACTGTAGAAACGGTTTTTCTTGCGTAAGTCCTAATCTAATTATTAAAGATTTTTAGCAAATTAATTCAACAATCTGTAATCTACATTACTGGGAAAACTTTATTTTTTACTATCACTAGAACACATATCTTTAAAGTGATATTTATCCAAAAAATAACTAATTATAGTATTAAAAATTAAATATGATAGCACAATATGTATAGTGTGCTTGCGTAAGTCCTGTTTATTTAAAAACACTTTAGTTATTCAGGTCAAATAAGCTTCTGTTGGACATTTGGAAACATTATCCCAGACATATAAAATAAACAGTATAGTAGTTACTAGACTACTATACTGTGCTTATTTAACTGTTGAAAACTTTGTGCATTAAATCCTAACCCTTATTTTTAAAATAATGGCTAATCACACCTTTCAACAATGTTACTTGCGGAGCGATAATCAAAGGTATAGTCCTTATTATTAGAGAGTTGCTAATAGGATTTGTAGACACTATACTAATAAACCATATAGATGCAATGAAATTTGTTAAAAGTACATCAGCAAAGGCTCTCTTAGTTTTGTCTTCATTTAGCTCTTTTTTAATTTTAGCTACTTCTCTTAGCATTTCCAATTCTATTAACATTTCCAAATTTTTTGGAGTTAATGGTCTTTCAGAAATGTGATTGACAGTTCTATTTTGATATTCATCTCCTTCATTGAACTTTCTTATTCTTAGCATTTCTGCTAATTCTTTGGGATCTAATTCTCTTTCATGAATGTGATTTTCATAGTTAGCCTGGTCATTTTGTTTTTGATCGTCACTCATAATTGTTAGGTACTGGTAGTTTTACAAAGCTCCTCACCTAAGCAAGCACAAAACTATTATCGCAAAACTACTTCTTTCACTGATTCTTTATCTGAATTCGTAATTAGAATAGTAGCGCCTTGCATTATTTCCCTTCTAAAATAATTCTCGGTTGCAATAGCTTTACGCAATGCCTCATTTTGAGTAATACTTTGAGAAGTAGCGAGAAATTCTAACATTTCAGCTACTTCTGCTGGTAAAGTTATAGACATCCGCTTATTTTTAGTTGGAAGGGGAGAAGCTTGAGGTTGTTTTCTGGTTTTCATTGATTTAATGTCCTAATGTTGGGCAAGATTTACTTTAGCTCTTTACCTATACCCCCCCATTTTTTTAGGAAAAAGAGGGAGTGAATAACGCTGAATCATAATATTTGTGTTTTATTTTGCTTGATTTTTCCTTCTTTGATATATCAAAACTTACGCAGCATCCCTATATACAGCTTATAGTTTGGGGATTTTTACCAGACAAAGCTACTCTAATTAGTGCCGTTGTGTAAGTCTTATTATATAGTTTAGCATACCAAAAAAACACAAAAAAAACACAAAAAAAACACTAAATTGGTTAAGTAGTTTTAATATTATAGTCATTTCAAATAAGAATGGAAAACTTTTTATGCTGAAACCTAGTTATAGCAAGAAATATTTGTCTCAATCTAAATTAAAATAACTATAAGACAGAAAAATAGCTACTGTAAAAATCACTAGTTTTCTTGAAAAAAAGCTCTAACCGTTTTTCCTTTTGCCTTCTGTCTTGAGCCTTCTACCTTCTAGCTTCTACCTTCAGATTTTTAGATGAATCGACGGTCAATCAATGGGACTCGATGGGACATTCATTGACAATATTATTCTGGTTTCCTGTACTTGGTTGTTAATATTAAATGGGCCTTCAAATCTGACACTGAACAACCATTTGATAAAAAATCCAATTGTATAATAGTTGTCATTTTTCCAGATTGGTGTTTTAATAATCAGGACTTACGCAAAGACACTAATTGTAGTGTAAATATCGGAAATAATTATCAAAAATACACCATATATAGAAGCAATACGTAAGTCCTGAATAATATAAAGTACCAAATTAAGATATAAAAAAAAATAGGGCGGTAGGGCATTCCGTCTCTTGAGCTCCTGTAGTCCTACGGAGTACTGGGACTGGGAAGCGAGAAGCCCACACTAAGCTGATGCTATAGTGTAGGATTATGTTACCTTAGATAGGATTGCTATTTATGAGTTGACAATTTGTATTATTATCGCATAATGAATGTACCCACCCACCGCTTGGATTAATGCGGATTAGTTGAAAACAACAATATATAAGGGTACATTTAGTTTAGCTCTTATCCGCTCGGCCGTTTAGGTTATGTGGATTAGTCATAAACAAAAACAAAAAGAGTCAGTACAAAATAAAATTGTGCTGGCTCTTTTGATGAGTAAATTAATAGTCGAAAAAACTGAACAATTAAAAGTATTGAAGCAAAAGTAGTTCTGATAATTTTCGTTCTCTATATTGGTAAATATTACAACTTGTTTTTATTTTTTTGTCCTGTACTGAGGAAAAGTTGATATAGTAAATTTTTAAATAGTTTGAGTTTTTATTTCCCAACAACTCTATTAGTATTTTGTAACAAGCGATCGCTTTTTTTTTCTGTCTGACTACCTACCCCATTACTTAATCCTTTTTGATTGTGGAATTTGCTAACCAGTTATTGGCAGAAGGAATATCTATTACTCAAGCTGCTATTGAGGCATCGCGGTTACGCTTTCGTCCAATTTTGATGACGGCGTTTTCCACAATTTTTGGGGTTATGGCCTTGGCGTTGGCTTCTGGTCCTGGTCCTGCTAGTCCGGTTTCCATCAGGATGTCTGTTATAGGTGGAATGAAGGTATTCAGGCAGGTTTAAATTCAGTACAAGAAGGACGCAGTTTTCCAGCAAAGAAAGCATTGACTACACTCAAACAAAAACATGGAATATCAAGTTGATATTACTGATCTAGCTTTGGCAGAAGCAGAAAAGGCTTATCTGTGGATGATGGAACAACTATCTCCAGAGAATGCCGAACATTGGTTTGATGGTTTGATAGATGCAATTGAATCTTTAAATAAAAGCCCAAAAAAGTTTTCCTTAGCACTAGAAAATGAAGTTTTCTCAGAATAAATTCGTCAACTTTTATATGGAAAAGGACGTAATATCTATCCCATACTGTTTACAGTTTCAGAGCAAGTTGTTTACGTTCTCCATATTCGCCATTCTGCTCGGCAGTTGCTAGAGCCATAACAACTCAGCGGTTGTGTCAGCGCAAAGGACTTCTATCGCTTCTTTTTATCACTTAGAGACGATCGCCTTTTAGTATACAAACTTAGGAAGGTACCCCATATATAGCTTACTGTCAGATTTAGTTGTCAATACTGTCATCAGTCGTTTTTTTAGATAGATCAGTACTTACCCATAA
>JAKQYE010000151.1 GCA_023356605.1 Trichodesmium sp. MAG_R02
GGGATCACCAATTACTATTTTTGCCAAAATACTCTCCTGATTTAAATGACATAGAACATGATTTTAGTGCATTAAAAAGAGCTATAATGTATTCACCTATCAATACATCTCGATTTGGAAAATATTCGTAATTATTGTGCCAAATAGTGTATCATCCTTATTGAAAATAACTATAAGAGTGTGGGAAATTATTGAACTATCTCCAATAAAAACAAACATTAAGATTTGGGATTAATCCATAGTAATTCTCCCTCTAATGTGCAAGCCTCTGGGGATATTAACTTGACCTTGAGTTAAAAGCCCTTGACTTATTTCCATCTAGCTGTTCAAACTGGCTAGTTTCCATAAATCCGAAAATTTATGATGAAAAATTTAGTGGTTAGACGATATTATGGTTATGATATTACAAGAGTATATTCTGAAATCTGAATATTGATACAGATCACAGCAAAAAAAAATAATCATTGATAGTACTAAAGCTATTAGGCCGGGGAGGATGTCAAGAGGAATAATAATCGAGTTGACGATCGCTAACTTGTCTTGTAAAGAATAGGAAAAAACCATGGCGAGTGAAAAATTAGAGGCCCAATACTAATTAAATAAATATGGCTGAAAAGCCAAAACATGTCCCAATGAAAACTAACATGAAGAAGAAAAACAAGGGACCCATGAAAAATCAGAGACCCAATACTAATTAAATCAACCTGAAACTAAACAAGGGTTGGTGAAAAGTCAGAACATGACCCTAGAACAATTAGAATGAATAGTAATTAAGCTAATCTTACTAGAAAAATTTAGACAACAAACCTTGAGAAATAAATTAGAAAGACATTTTCTCTCCCCTAATAGCAGCTTAAAAGAAACAGAAAAATATTTTCTAGTTTCGATGAAATTGTCCGGATTTAGCTTATGAACTATACTTTCGGATATCCACAAGGATAGCAAACTTTTGGCTGATTTCCTCGTCAATATTCCGAGAGTCCAGACATACTTATCTGGAAGAAAGTTGTTGTTACCCATACTCTACTGGAATTTTGTAGTTTTTTTACAGTAGATTTAGTCATTCCAAAAAGAGATGGAAAACTTTTTCTGCACCAAACGCGAGTTATAGCAAGAAATACTTGTCTCAATCTAAATTCAAATAACTATAAGTACTGATGTGGGAGCCTTTATAACCAGCAGAGGCAAAAACGATTATTTGCCATACTTAAAGCTGTGGATAAATTAAGCATGTATTTTTCTCATATCCAAAGTATTATATATAATCCAAGAGTTATAACTTATTGATGAGAAAAGCTAAAAACTGCAATATATTCAGCTGTGAGGTATAAGTTATTGATTTTATTTTATTAAGAAATCAAAGCAAAACCATAAAAAAGTGAATTAATAAATTATTAGGGACTACCTTTTAGAAAAGACTAAATTAAAAGGAATAGTGTAAGTCAGTTGGAGCTATGAAAAATGACAGGATTATTTCAAATCGGTGATAAATTATTGCAAGCCCAAGATATCCCATCGCTATTACAACGTTATCAGTTAATGCCTCAATTTTTGCGAGGAGTAATAATCGACCAAGCGATCGCTAACTTGACTTGTACAGAAGAGGAAAAAACGACGGCCTTAGAAAAATTTGAGACCCAATACCAATTAAATAACCCCGAAACTAAACAAGCATGGCTAAAAAGCCAAAATATGACCCAAGACCAAATAGAAGAAATGGTAATTAGGCCCATATTACTAGAAAAATTTAAACAACAAACTTGGAGAAATCAAGTAGAAAGATATTTTCTCACCCGTAAGAGCAGCTTAGATCAAGTAGTTTATTCTTTGATTCGGACAAAAAATCCTGGTTTAGCTCAAGAACTATACTTTCGGATAGTAGAAGGGGAACAAACTTTTGCTGAAGTTGCTCGTCAACATTCTGAAGGTCCAGAAGGGCGAACAGGAGGCTTGCTAGGTCCTGTACCCTTATCTCAGCCACACCCTTCTATAGGCAAAATTTTATCAGTAAGTCAGCCTGGGCAAATCTGGTCCCCACGTCCATTAACAGAATGGACAGTAATTATTAGGTTAGAAAAATTCATCCCAGCACAGCTCGATGAGTCAATGCGCCGACATCTAATGGACGAATTATTAGAAAATTGGATACGAGAACAAATAGGAAAAATTGGAGCCCTTAAGCCATTACGTTCAGATGTAAAAGTTTAGGGTTAACATTTTCTCCAACTATTAGGTATCAAGACAATGGAGACTTATATTTAACCATAGCTCCTTGGTGGGTTGATGTTCTGCTTACCCTAAACTTTTGAAAAACTCCCTCACTTCCCCTCCCAGGAGAGGTACGATGTGAGTTAAACTTCCATCCTTGTCCTTTTAGCTTTTTCGTTTCCCTTTCACCTTCCCCTCGCAAGATAAAATGGGACATGAGGTGCAAAATTCATCTGGGAGAGGTATCTGTTCTGAAGGAGACCTGGACCCCAAAAATACATGCCTAGTAATTATAGCATATTTTCTGTTAAAGAAATATTAGTAAAAGTACACCGAGAGGGGGAGACTTCAGGTCCAATTTTTTGGCGAATCACATAAATACCCAAATTATAGTCATTTTAATATAGATTGGGACAAGTATTTCTTGCTATAACTAGCGTTTCAGCAGAAAAAGTTTTCCATCTCTTTTTGAAATAACTATATCTAGAAATTAGGGACAATCAACAGTTATCCCCCAACTTAAAGTGAAATAAAATAAACTAAATGGCTACTTCTTCGACAATATCAAGAGTACAAGTACAAGAATTTCTGGCCAATAAGCCACCATTTAACAAACTTTCAGAAAATGGTCTGAAAACTCAATTAGTGGGAAAGTGTCAACTTCTAGGTTACCGTACTGGCCAACCACTGTTTGAAAGTGAAAAAATGCCAAACCAGATAGCAATTATCTATCAGGGTCAGGCACGAGTATTGGGTTATGAGCAGCGATCGCAACGTCACACCAGTCTGCAATTAGCAGGACCCGGAGAAATCCTAGGTTGGGCAGGGTTGCTACGAGGGATGCCATGTGAAACAGTACTCGCTTCTACAGACTTAATCGCTGTCACTCTACCAGCAGCAGATTTTTTGGCAATACTACAAGCAGAACCAGAATTTGGAAAAGTCTTCCTCGAACGTCCAGCAATAAGTGAAGTATTTGATCTACTCAGCCAAGAATTTGCTAGAAGAGCTGAAGTCAATACTAACCTCAAACAACTAACTAAAAATGTTCTCCCAAATACTGTAGTAGTAAACCTACTCAAAGGAGACAACAAAACCAAAGAACTAACATCTATCCTAGAACCAGAAAAAATCTGGCTAGTCAGTAGTGGGACAGTAGGAGATTGTCCTCCAGGTAGTAAAGTAGTTTTGGATGGAGCAGGTCGGTCTATCAAAATAGAAGGACCGAGAGGGGCCCGAATTCTGGGATTTCCTGAACAACATGAGGAACAAATAATAGAAAATGGGGGGGAAACTGGTCAACTGGGACCTTGGGATTTATCCATGGTCCCCCAAGCGCCAACACGGCCACCAGAACCCACTCTTGTCCAAGATAGCCCATCAAAAAAATACCCAATTTTCCGAGCTAAAGGAAAAATAGCGGCTCCTTTAGCTTGCTTTCAGATGCTAGCCAAACATCTTGGCCTCAGGTTCCGCCGGGACGTAATTCGTCGAGTATTGGATAATCAGATCCGCACTGCAGGTAGAGTATCTATGCAAGCTTGTGGGGCGATCGCTCAGATGATGGGATTAACGGGCCAACTGGCACAAGTGTCTGCATCAGCAGTGCCTCGCCTCAGAGCGCCAGCTCTAATTGAATGGCAAGATAGTTTCGCCCTACTTTATAGTATTACAGAACAAGAAATTGTCCTCGGGAGTCCAGAATCAGGATTAAGTCGTCTCAAACCAGGTGAGTTCCAGGAGATTTGGGGAGAGTCAGGACAAATTCTACTACTACAAGCACCAAAAACCGAACAGAAGGAAAAGTTTAGTTTTTGGTGGTTTGTTCCTTCTTTGATGGAACATCGCACGGTATTTATCGAGGTCTTAATTTCCTCGTTTTTCGTACAGGTATTTGGTTTGGTCAACCCCTTAATGACGATGATTATCATCGATAAAGTTATGGGGCAACGTAACATTGAGGCTTTGGATGTTCTAGGAATCTTGATGTTGTTAGTGGCTTTATTTGAGGCTTTATTGGGAGGTCTACGGACTTTCTTATTTGTAGATACTACTAACCGCATAGATGTCAAACTTAGCTCAGAGGTAATTGACCATTTACTCCGTTTACCACTCACTTATTTTGATAATCGCCGGGTAGGTGATTTGGTAGGTAGAATTGGAGAATTAGCTAATATTCGGAATTTTCTGACAGGTACAGCCTTAACGGTAGTTTTGGATGCGGTATTCTCAGTAATTTATATTGCTGTGATGTTGGCACTCAACCCATTAATGACGGCAGTTGCTTTGGCTGGGCTACCTTTCTTTGCTGGGATTATTTTAATTAATTCTCCCATTGTCAGAAGGTTATTACGGAAAAAGGCAGAGCGTTATGCAGATTCTCAGTCATACTTAGTAGAGGTACTAAATGGTGTGCAAACTGTTAAGGCGCAAAATTTAGAACTGCGGTCTCGTTGGGAATGGTCAGCCCGTTATGCCAAATTTATGACGGCTAGTTTTAATACTGTTCTGACTCAAACTACTTCTAGCTCTATTAGTACATTTTTAAATAAACTTTCAGGATTAGCACTTTTATGGGTTGGTGCTTATTTAGTTATTGATGGCCAGTTATCTGTAGGGGGATTAATTGCCTTCCGAATTATTGCCGGTAATGTTACAGGTTCGTTGCTCCGTTTTGTTAGTGTTTGGCAAAGTTTCCAAGAAGTGGGAATGTCAATTGAACGATTAAGAGATGTCTTAGATACTGAAGCGGAAGTAGATGAGGAAGACCGGAATAATATTGATATGCCACCAATTAATGGCAATGTCAGATTTGAAGAACTTTGCTTCCGGTTTACTCAAAGCGGAGCTTTACAATTAGCAAATATAAATTTGGAATTTCCTGCTGGTCATTTTGTGGGTATTGTGGGGTTAAGTGGTTCCGGAAAAAGTACACTAATGAAATTATTGCAACGTTTATACCCTCCACTTTCTGGTCGAATTTTTATTGATGGATATGATATTCAAAAAGTAGAACTATACTCTTTACGCCGTCAAGTTGGAGTGGTTTTACAAGATACTCTTCTGTTTAATGGTACTGTTCAAGATAATATTGCTTTGACAAATCCAGATGCAACGACCGATGAAATTATTCGAGCTGCTAAGATAGCAGTTGCCCATGATTTTATTATGGATTTACCTAGTGGTTATAACACGATGGTGGGAGAAAGAGGATCTTCTTTATCAGGGGGTCAAAGGCAAAGAATTGCAATTGCTCGGACAGTTCTACAAAATCCTAAATTATTGATATTAGATGAGGCAACTAGCGCTTTAGATTACAGTTCTGAACGTCAAGTTGGAGAGAATTTAGCTGAGGCTTTTACCGATACAACAGTGTTCTTTATTACTCACCGTTTAACAACGGTAAAAAATGCTAATACTATCATAATGATGGATAAAGGTTCGGTAGTAGAGGAAGGAACTCATGATGAATTAATGGCAGTTAAGGGCCGTTATTTCTGTCTCTATCAACAACAAGAATCTCAACAATAATTTTGAGAATGAAGAAGTAGGAAGGGAAAAAAAGAAGAACAGTATAAAGGAAATTTAAGTACAATTCCTAAATTATTAAATATTAGAAATAGTACAAGAAGCTGCTGAAAACTGAAATGATGACTAACCTCTGACTTCCTATTAAGAAAACTTTCCTTACTCTCCCTTTTTTTTATTTCTTTCTCCTTGCCTCTTCTTACTTATCTATTCAAAAAGAAAAAAAATGCAAGATAAATCAGCATCACTTAACGAACAACCAATAATTTTAGAGAAACCAGCCATATTATCTCGGCTATTCCTCTGGATGATTATGATTATGACTAGTTCAGCTATCATATGGGCTTACTTTGCTGAGATAGACCAAGCTGTACCTGCAATAGGTCAATTAGAACTTAAAGATGGTTCTATAGATGTCCAAGCCCCTACCAGTGGAAATGTAGTTAGACTTCATGTGGAAAATGGCGATCGCGTAGAAAAAAACCAACCATTATTAACTTTTAGTCCTACTGCCCCCAGTGCAGATTTAGGTTCGGCAATTAAGTTAAGAGAAACCCTTAAAAGAGAAAACCAATTTTACAAGGAAGTATTAAATGGTAAAGTTCCTACAGATTTACCTTCAGATTTACAAAAGCTTGCCCAAGAAAGACAAACTAGAATATCAGAAAATCAAACCTACCGTGCTTTAATTGATGAACTTTATTTAAACAGAGGTAGTTTTATAAATGTTGACCCAACTTTACAAGGATTATACATTAATTACAAGGCTGAATATAATTCCCGTGTAGGTGCTGTAGAATTACAAGTTAAAGAACTACAAAAACAGCTTCAACAAGCAGAAAAACAGGAAGAAGCAGCGACAGAACAATTAAGAGTGGCTCAAGATCAATTGCAATATGCTAGACAACAATTACAATTTGCTAAACAACAGTTAAATAATAGTAAACAAAAGCTAACTTATGCTTATGAACAATTAAATAATACAGAAAAACAACTCAAATTTTCCAGGGAACAACTAAACAATACTCAGGCACAATTAAAGTATTCTCAAGAACAATTAGAACTGGCAAAGGGGCAATTAGATAAATCAGAAAAAGTATTAGATTCTAACGAAGGAATTCTAGAACAAATATCTCCTTTGGTAGAGGAGGGGGCAATGGCTGAACTGCAAAAAAAACGTCAAGAACAAGAGGTATTTCGTGGGGAAAGTGAGATATTAAGACAACAAGACCAGATACAATCAAGGGCTGGAGAAATAAATACTAGATTGGGAGATATTAATACTCGGTTAGCAGATATTAATATTAGAGAAGGAGAGGTAAATTCTCGCAGAGCAGATATTAATAATTTAGAGGGAGAAATTAATACTCGCGAGAGTGAAATTAATTCTAAGAAAGCTGATATTAATGCCAAAGAAGGAGAAGTTAAGGTCCGTCAAGCAGAAGTGCAACGTGCTAGATTGGAACAACAACGTTTAAATGTATCTATTAATAGAACTCAAAAACAGTTAAAAAATACAAGAGATGCTTGGGCTAGGGAACTTTATGCCACAATTGCTCAAAATAAAGGTAGAGAAATTGCCAGAATAGATTCTCAATTTACTCGCTTACAACTAGAAAATAATAAGCGACTTACTGAGGTTAATGCTCAGATAGAAAAGTTAGAAGAAGCTCGTGATAATCAAGTTTTAAAATCACCAGTTTCTGGGGTGATTTTTGATTTACAACCTACAACTAAAGAAGAATCTTCTTTGGATATGAAGACAGACTCTATTTGTCAATATGTTATTAATGATGTTTTGAAACCAGGAGATATTCAACCAGAGAGATGTGAGGATGCTTCTTATGAGGCGCAACAAACTCAACCTTTGCTGACAGTATTGGATGATGATGAAGGGTTGAAAGCAGTAGTTTATATTCAGAATAAAGATGTTGCTCTGGTGTTAAAGGCTTTAAATGATAAACGAAAAAAATTAGAATCTTATCACGACCAAGAGTTAGCTGGTGGAGAGGTTATTCAATGTGAAGCAGGTAAAAAATGTGCTTGTCCAGAGTTGAAGGAAAATAGAGAAAAATTAGGTTTAAGTGATGTAAACTGTGTACCTGTGGAAGTGCAAGTTCAGGCTTTACCTGCTAATGAATTTGGAACTGTAGCTGGGGAGGTTATTTCTATTAGTGATGATGCTATTCCACCAGACCAACAAGAAGGAAGAGGTTATTTTTCTTTTAAAACTACTATTGATTTGGAACGCCAAACATTTGTTTTGGATAATGAGAATGATCTGGAAATTGGTTTGCAAAATGGTATGGCAATTAACTCTAATATTAATGTTGGTAAGCGGACGGTTTTAGAGTTATTCTTTAATAGGTTTACTGGCAAGTTTAAGAGTTTGACTAATGTTAATTAGGCAATAAATAAGTTAGTTAGGAAGATGCCAAGATGCCAAGGATTACAATCCTTGGCTGATAACTAAAGTTATCTATAAAGATGACTGGTTTTTACAGATTTACTGGCAAGTTAAAATGTTTGAGTAGTATTATTAATGTGTACTGATCCATAATTGAAAAGTCTATATTATATCGTATTTGTTATCAATTAACTTATGTTACCTCCAAGCTATACATCCTTTTTTGCAAATTAAAAATCAAAATTTTATTCATCTCTATTCCTAATATAGGCAATACAAATTTAGACTCAGTTTCAGACACCTGAATAAATCCAAAATATAATTCGGCATATTTGTACTTTAGCGTAGCTAGATTAAACTATAAATAACTACCAATAACTACCAATAATTGTTCTGGTAAATATTCTTTTTGGAGTTTGTATTATAGTTTTTACCGTAATTCAGTGTCTAAGGTCGCGATCGCATTATTGAAGCATTCATTCGAATAAAGTTTTGATGGCTTTGCTGCTCTAATTGACTTTTGTAACACTTATACTACATAATAAGTAGTCTTCTAGGGGGAAGGGAGTAGCAATTGAAGTATAACTTTCTTTATTAATTATTACTTTGATTACTACTAATTTGGCTTTGTATTTTAGTTGTTCAATTAACTTAAAAAAAGGAATTTGAACAAAATTTTGATTTTTTTTTACCTAGATTTATACCTTGTTTCCAGTTAGGGTTATTTCCTATTACTAAAATTCCTATCTGGTTCTCCATCATACCATTAATAATATATCTGCTAGTCTTATGTAGATAATCATCAATCTTTAAATTTATTTTTGTAGATAATCTTTTGATTCGATTACTACTTTTAGCATCCTTTAATTCTGATTCTAGTTTACCCTTTTTCTTATTCTAGAATTGATTGATTGATTTGACTTGTTTGCCGTTAATAATTAAGGGTTGAAAACCTTTTTTCTTTGATATTGCAGTCCCCCAATTATTCACTTCCCTTATCTACAGCAAGCATCATCATATTCTGAGAAATTTAATTTCACTTCAACGGATTCATAAACCACTTCTGTAACATAGTAATTAACCAGAGGAACAATTCTTACTTGTTCTGTGAGAATCATAATTAATTTTACTTTCAAAAAATAGCTCACTTTTCGATAGTAATATTTTCTGATTTTTTACTAATTGAGGTTTACTAATCCCCTGTTTTGTATAAACTCAAATATTCCTCCCTTTCTTTTTATATTTATATAATGGCCATTTAGGAAGGCTTTTCAACTTACTTGGGCATTCATTATAAGCTCTTATAGCTTGAAAAAAACTTGGCCAATTTTTATCTAAAAGAATCAAAACCTGCTGAGAAACTTTTGCTGGTATTGCTTAATAATCTGCTCCCGACTGTAATAACTTTTGAACCTTGTTATAATTTAGATAATAACATTTATTAATAAACTCTTGTCTAACTATGTAGTTAGCCATGTTTAAGAGATTTTTAGACAAGAAAGCTAGATCATCAAGTTATTTATAATTGGGATAATTTTTTTTTAAAATAGTACGTTCTACGTTCCTGCATTATCCAGACTTTAAACATTTAACTATCTGTTCTGTTTTTCTCATTCTGATTCTAATTCCATAAAGCCAAGCCCAAAAAGATGTGCTGCATGGAGACAAAATCATCCATTAAATCATTAGTTTCTTCTGAGGCTAAATTAACTCTTCAAGTGGTGCGATCGCGAAGCGGACTGGAAGTCTATCGCTTATTATTATTGTTTCCCAGATAATATTTTTGATGACTTGAAGGTCAAAACTCTAAAATCAAGCTCCTTTATTCTGTGAGATTTACCACTTTTTGCCATTGATTAATTATCAACAAATGTACGACTTGAAACCATTAAAATATCCATCTTAATGTCGGATTATTTGTTAGCTTTCCTAACTAGTTTTTCACTTCACTATTGGTTATTGTTAATTTTTTTCTCAGTTCTCTTTTGCCTAGATTATACACTAATAAACATAGTGACATAATAAACAGTATTGTTTCCACTCTTTCTGTTTTTTTGACAAAAAAACTATCGGCAAAGAATTGTGGTTCAATAATTAATCAGCAAACCACATTCACAACTCTGTTAGTTTTTATAATTCCAGAGTATTTCTGAGCTTTTATAGTCATTTCAAATTATATTGGAAAACTTTTTCTGCTGAAACTCAGTTATAGCAAGAAATACTTGTCTCAATCTAAATCAAAATAACTATAACTTCTGAAGACGACTCAATATTTGTAGCTAAAATAAATCGGCCGGCTGTAACAGTTCTTCTTTCTATTTCTGAGACTCTTGATTTAATTTCTATCTGATAATGATAGACTATAGACTGTTTATTAAAAATGTTGTCCTTGATTTCTAAAGATTCACGCATACCATAAATTCAGTTTTTTGTTGATTAATTTTAAGTAATTTTGAGCTTGAGTAACTGTATCAAATCCAGTTGTTTCTAATTTTTTTGCTAACTTCAATACGGTCTTTTTTTCTTGTTCAATTTTCCACTCTAATTTCTGGATTTCACTTTGTTGGCGCTCTGCACTTTCAACAATTAACTATCTTTGTTTAATTCCAGCATAAGTCACTTTTTGCTCTAACCATTTATATCCTTTTTTTTTAAATACCCTAGTTATATAGCAATCCGCGTATAGGTTGCGAGAAATCAAAAAGTAGATAAAAAAGTTTAAACTCTTAACTGTTGACTGTTCCCTATTGCTTGTTTCCTAAAAAGCAGTAAGATTTTTGCCACAAATAAAATAGGATTGCTATAGTCGTTTTAATTAAGATTAAGACAAAAATTGAGTAGAATAAAATTAAGTCAACTAGAAACTATTTTTAACCATGCCTTACAATTTAGACTTAAGACAAAAAGTAATAAATTTTGTAGAAAATGGTGGTATGCTTACCGAAGCAGCTCATATATTTGGGATAGCAACAGCTTCGATATAGTGTCTCATTCTTATTTAAGAATGCTACATATAGCCATGAGCGCTCACATATTTACATATTATTATTATTATTATCTTTAAATCTAGTACAAACTTTTGCTACTATTACTAATACTTTCATACATATTACATTAGTAGTAATTTATATCATGCAAACATACCAACCCACCTTGCCATACATAAAGATATATGAATATCTGCGGAATGTCGGATAAAAGATTAATAGTTGAATCTATTAATCTTAGGTAACTTTGTGCCCTCATCCACTGAATTATTTGCTCTTTTTCGACAGCCTTTAAGTAGCCTTGTGTTCCCTTATATTGAAGCTTTAAACTTTCTACACCATGAAACATTGCTTGATTTTTCCATTCACTGATAAAACTGCTGAGTTACATTTAATAGTTCTTTAATTTCACGGTAGGATTTTCCCGAAAAAATCATTAAGACAAGCCTTGGCTCTTTTTATTTCTTTTGACTATGCATGTTTGATTTATAAAATCGTCTAGTTCATCTAAAATATTCATTTTTTGTCTAGGGAAGTGGATATGTTATTATTATTATATCTGTTGCGACCTATGGGCGGATTGCTATCTTATTATTATAAGAACGATTTTTTAGCGGATTGCTATCTTATTATTATAAGAACGATTTTTTAATGGAGGATATTCTAATTATTTCCAAGAGATAAAATTTAATATTTAGACTTTTCCCAAAGATCTCTTAAAAGCAGAGATTTTTTTTGTCAAGGTTTATTATTAGATATGGGTTGTGCTTTAGATAATTATTTGGAGCAAACAAAAAATCCAGGATGGGATCAACCTCAAGTTTTAAAAGTATCAGAGTCTACATTAAATTTTGCTAAAAGTAGAGGTTTATCTGTACATCAAGGAGATTTGTTTAATCATGGTTTTGAACCCAATTATTCTGATTTGATTATGTGGCAAGATATGATTGAACATAGGACAGATGCTATTGCTCAACTAACAGGAGCTTATCAACTTTTGAAACCAGGGATATGTATTTTTATTACTACTCCAAAATATGGGAGGATTTTTGCATAGATTATTAGGGTCTTCGTGGCATCATTATAAACCAACAGAGCACTTGACTTATTTCTGCCCTGATACGATAAAATTTGCTTTGGAAAAAAGTGGATTTTCTCATGTATAATCAAAGCCAACCAATAGTTTAATGAGTCTGGTATATTTAATGAGTCTGGGATATATTTTGAATAGATTGAAGTATTATCAGTAGGCTTTGTTCTCTTTCTTACTCTCAATTTATCAATTTCTTAATCTGGATAAGTTAGTCTTCAATTTACGGAGAGGAGAATGAGAAGCTTGGGAAAAAAGAGGTAGTAAAAGTTATCAGTTAACAGTTAACATTTAATAGTTATTTTCTAACAGTTTTCAGCTTCTTTCTATTTTCTGTTCTCTATTCCTCTTGATTCTGAAATTCTCAATTTTTTGGTAATTAAGTCAAAAGGAAGTTTCAGTGGATTATCCCTATTCTCTATCAACCAGCAGAACACTTTACTTATTTCTTATTTCTCCCTATATACGATAAAGTTTGCTTTAGCAAAAAGTGGATTTTATGATGTAGAATCAAAGCAAACCAATAATCTAATGAGTCTAAGATATATTTTGAATGGATTGAAGTATTATCGGCCTATTTTGTTCTATTTTTTACTCTCAATTTCCCGTTTTTTTAAACTAGATAAATTTGTCTTTAGATTTATGGATAGGAGAATTATCAACTAGGGACAAATAAATAGTATTTACTTTATTCCTTCTATTCCTTCTTACTTATAGCAAATGAGGTCAAAAATGAATGTGATTGAAACAGAAATTCCCGAAGTATTGTTAATAGAGCCAAAAG
This sequence comes from Trichodesmium sp. MAG_R02, assembly GCA_023356605.1. GTDB lineage: Bacteria > Cyanobacteriota > Cyanobacteriia > Cyanobacteriales > Microcoleaceae > Trichodesmium. The sequence goes on from JAKQYE010000151.1 coordinate 13,005, forward strand.
TTTTTGGAGACGAACGTGGCTTTTTTATGGAGAGTTTTAATCAGCGCAATTTTTTCGAAAAAACAGGAGTAAATCTGGAATTTGTACAAGATAATCACTCTCGTTCTAGTCAAGGTGTACTTCGAGGTTTACATTATCAAATTCAACAAGCTCAAGGCAAATTATTAAGAGCCACTTTGGGAGAAATATTTGATGTTGCTGTAGACATTCGGAAAAATTCTCCTAATTTTGGTAAGTGGGTAGGTTATCTTTTAAGTGCAGAAAATAAACGACAACTTTGGGTACCTCCTGGTTTTGCTCATGGTTTTTTAGTAGTATCTGAAGCTGCAGATGTTTTGTATAAAACTACTGATTATTATGCAGCTGAATATGAGCGTTCAATTCTGTGGAATGATCCAGAGATTGGAATTAATTGGCCTTTAGATAGCATTGAGGTGAAATTGTCTCAAAAAGATGAAGCTGGTAAAACTTTGAAACATGCTGATTTGTTTGATTGACAACGAAGTTGTTTTTTTTCAAGGAAAATTCATTCTTTTTAAAGCATAAAATATAGCTGTATGATTAACTCCAAATTTTTAGCTCTGTCTCACAACTTAGACTCTAGATTTTGTTTTACATCTTTTTCTAATTCTTTCCCATCTAATTTTATTTAACGAATTTTTACCTTAGTTGCTGACAATTTTGGGCGAGATAACCATCTATATATCGAAGCTCTTCCTATCCCAAATGTATGATCTTATACTAATTCCCTAATGGAAATCATCATTTATTGCCCAATAAATCATAGATAATCCTACAAAAAAACTACTGTGCCTTCTTTCTTTTCTACCTTTTTCATTAGTTCTTGATATATATTCTTGAACCCCTTTATTTTTAACGTTTTGGACTTGAAAAGAACTAATTGTGTATGAAATAGCTATTAATAAAACTAAATGATTTAATCTTATTTCATTAGCCTTAGCTGATTCTAGATTATAACCACCAGTTTTATAGTCTTTAAACATGGCTTCAATTCCCATTCTCTGGCTATATATTTTTTTAATCTTTTCAGGAGATGATAAATTGGAGAGAATATACCATTTTTCTAGAACAGATTTTTGACGTAATTAATGTTTTTTATACAGGAGTAAATTATATGTTTTTAACTTCAAGATTTTGGTTATTTTTTCGTTTAATAATAGTTTAGTTTCACCGACATTTACTTTTAATGCCGAGAGGTTACAATATTTTTTACCTCGTTTAATCATCGTCGATTTTTTTTGTCTAAAAACAAAATATACATCAAGCTTCTGATATTTTTTCAACCAGTGAGATAGAAAAATACTATGGAACTCTCTATCTGCTGTTATTATGATTCTCTGGCCTTTTAATAATCTTATAACTGGACGAATTACTGCTTTTTGTTCGGTTAAATTACTAGCTCCTTTATGAGTTAAAATTTTCCAATATAATGGTATTGCCCTCTTTTTCCAAGCTAAACTAATCATTAATATATTAGTATTTTGCCACTGAGTTCTATCTAAAATTAATACTAATTATGAGGAAATACTAAATAAATTTTCTATGATTTTTTTTACTAAAGGAAACCAACATAAAGGTAGGCTAAACTCTTTTAAAGTTAAAAATCTTTGTATATGTTGCCCCTTACTTTCTAATTTTATTGGTAGGGGAAAATAATTACTTGATTTTGATATCTGTACAGTTTTATTTCTGAATACTCACGTATAATAATATTTGTAATGTTATTACTTGAGATGGACTCAAGATGACGCTTAATATAGCCTTTATAAAAGCCTAATATATTCATTTTTATTTATTTTTCTTGATAATTACTAACCCTTTTTTATCATATTTTTAACTATTTCCAAAACTTTTTAAATAAATAAATAATCAACTCAGATGGTGGACAAAAGTGAATTGGCGATCGCTACCTCCCAAATTCAAAATCCCATTCCTTTTTAAATTGAATTATTATTCAACTTATTGTCTCAAATGATTACTGTATCTACCATTAAGCTTACTTGTCACCCCGTGAGGCTGAAAGGACCAATTATAGTTGTTTTAATTTAGATTGAGGCAACTATTCTTTTCTATGACTAAGTTTCAGCAGAAAAAGTGTTCCACTTTTATTTAAAATGACTATAAAAGTGAATATTCATCAGCAAGTAACCCCAAAAGAATTAATCGGCAGTCTCAACTTCTGCCGACTAATTCCTTTTCTAAATTATGAAATAGCTATTTTAGCTTTTTCGAAAAATTATCGTTGATTCATTGTTTTTGGAGGATGAAACTAGAATGGAAATTTAGTAATTAGACCTTTTGCGAAAGTCAATAAATTACAGAATGGATAATGAATAAAGGTAAAATTATCTAACTATTAATCAAACATTGATGGAGAAGATAACTTATACTATTTGCTATTAATTGATAACTTTGCTGAGTATATCCTCCACTAAGCACCATGGCCAAAGGAATATTTGAGTTGATTAAATTTTGAAAAACAAATTTATCTCGTTCTAAAACACCTTCCTCTGATACTTTCAAGCCACCTAATGGATCTAATTCATAAATATCTGTTCCGGCGTTGCAGATTCTCCTTGGAAGCCAACTCAAATCAATCAACGTCGCCTAGAAATAATTAATAAACGTTCTCAAACCTTATTTCAAGAAAGGAAATAGGTTTAATTTTAGATGATTCGGGACATCG
>JAKQYE010000152.1:0-8006 GCA_023356605.1 Trichodesmium sp. MAG_R02
ATAGATAATTTAGGAAAATTTTACTATTGTCCTTTAAAAAATAATCGTTTAATTGATGATACAGGAGGTGTAGAAAAATATAAAAAAGTTCAAGATTTAAATTGGAATGAAGCTGAAAAATCTTCAGGAAAAACAATTAAAATTATATGTAGTGTGTTTTTAATAATTATTTCTGATATTTACACTACAACCCACATTTCGCACTTCAAGTATACTACAAGGGTATTTTTTAACGAAGAATATGGATTACAGGCTCTATTATTGCTAATAACTATCAATAATTTCTGTAACATGTATTTTTATTTACAAACTTCATAGTTATTATTAGGCAAGCCTTTCAATAGCATGTTTAATATGCTACATTTTGAAGTGCGGAATGTAAGCTACAAGTAGTGTCTTTGCGTAAGTCCTGGATATAATCTGAAGTGCAGAATATGGGGTAAAATACAGACGAGATGTGATAAACTTGGACTTACAGGGATTTGGTGCTTTTAAGAGTGTTTTATACCTAATTAGTTGTTTTATACCTAATTAATTTGTGAGGTAAATCATGAATAAACAGTAACCGACAAATCATTTCCTACAAACCATGATAACAAAAATGAAAAAACAAAAAAGCAAAACACATAAAATCAGTCCAAAGCAAATTTTCACCACACCAACTTCTCTTTTGGGCGCTGGGGTTTCCATCATGATCGCAACCTTTGTGGCGTTACCTTCAACCCTGGCTGCCTCCTTAACCACTTCTTACACAAGCGCGTTCTATGACAAAGTAGACAAGGACAAACATCAAATGTCCGTTCATTGGAAATATAACGAAAATGATGGTGATGTTAAAGTGTGTGCTGTGTGCGTGTCTGACTACTCAGTGCAGAGTGCAAAATTTTTTAGAGATTGGTTTGGTGTCCAACAATCAGCATTTAGAGATTGGTTTGGTGTCCAACAATCAGCAGAGAATGTTACACTTTACCGTGGTGAGGTAGTCTTCGACAACTTCGAATTTGTTTTTGAATTCAATAAGGCCTCCAATCATGGGAACACAACAAATGACACGAAAATCACCAATATGCTCTATTATGATACCGAAAATGAAGTTGTTATTGAATACGTTGAATCTAGAGGTGGTGCCGTAAAAGTTAATAACGTGGAGGTTGATCAGTGGGTGCAAAGTACTAAGATAGGAAGGGTGTGCATCCCGGAACCTAGTTTCACATTAGGTTTGATCAAAGTACTAGGCAGTTTAATGCTAAGCAGTAGAACAAAGAAGCTAAAAAGACCTAAAAATCCTAGGCTTTAGCTAAAATATCTGGCACCAGCAACACTAAAGTGAAAACCAAAAGACATGGGCAGACCAAAAAGAGAATTCAAGCCAGGATAGCAGCAAGTTTCAACTAGGTGCATCATTAGAAAAATGCGCCGACAGAGTGGGAGAGCGGTACTGCACTGGGCGCACTTGTGATTTTTTTTTCTAAGATTCTGGCCACTTGCGTATGGCCACTATAGCGCTACGTGCTAAGGTTAGGACATTTTTAGATTCCTTAGCAAGGTTTTTTAGGACATGAAAGAAGTTAGAAAGTGTCCTAACGTCTTTTTGTACTGCTATAACTCTCATTCTGCTTGCGTGGGTATGGCCACAAATGTGAATTTTTTATTTAGAAAACCCAAGAAAAACTCTTGTAAAGTGTAGAGTGGATGAAATGGAGTAGAGAGCGGGAGGAGGGGCAATATGAACTGGATATACGCACTCAGGGCGGTGGCAACAACACTCTCACAATGGACTTTCAGCCCCTTCTAAATGGCAGCTTTGACTCAAAGAGGGCAAGTCTCGCAGTATCAGCAAACGTCAGGCAAGTAAACAGTAAACCTATCCCGGAACCTAGCCTCACTAATGGTTGTTTGATCACACTAGCCAGTTTAATGCTAGGCAGTAGAAAAAAGAAAGAAGCTAAAAAAAAGACCTAAAAATCCTAGGTTTTAGCCACCGATACCTGGCAGCAGAGAGCAGTGGCTAAAAAAAAATAAAAACTGAAAACTAAAAGACATGGGCAGACCCAAAAGAGAATTCAAGCGGTGGATATTCCTATCACATTACAACTCGGTGCAACAACACAGGTTGTAGCATTAGTAGCTGTGGCAGGACCGGTGCGGACCTCCTATCATTGTTGTTATCCGGTGAAGCGATCGCTATTTCTATTTAATGGTGAAAGTGAATGTGACTATCTATTCCCCCTGCCGTAATAATATGTCCTTCTCCGGCAATGACTTCAGTAGATGGACCAATGTGAATGTGTGTAAGTCCCACTAAAAAAACAGGACCAAGCATTAAAAACTGAATATTAAGAAAAGAAAAAAAAAATTAAAAAGGTTGACAAAGAGGTTGACAAAGAAAAAAATACATGCGACAATAATGTTTATATTCACAGATTGTAACAGTACAGATTGTAATAGTATTGTTGTAATAACAATTTTTTGCGGTAACGTTGTTGGATGTCGGTACTCCGGCGGACTCCAAGCAATGCCCTACGCCGGTGTTTTTGGCGCACATGGTCTATTACTGTACCGCAACACTACTAATGTTAATGCGGACCTTCTCGGACCTTCTGCTGGCCTCTTTAATGAGCACCTTCTGGCCTTCCACCTTCATGCCGGGCCCTAGCCACACGGGCCCTGGCCAACGTTGGAAAACTGGAAAAAACCAGAAACGTTGGGCTCCATCGACAAATTACAACAAAGAGATAGAAAAAAACAGAAAATAGTAAATGCTCAAAACCAAAAAACCAATGCTCAAAAACCGCTTACTTAAAGATTTCTCAGTTGTTCTCGCTGCAGGAGCAGGCGCGGCAGCAGCAGTGGTGGTCGCATCCTCTACCGTTCCAGCAGCAGCCGCGGCGTTCCGGGTTGCTACCACCTCAGAAGCCGGCGACAAAAATTGGAATGGCAAAGACGTATTGCTAAAAGGATTCCTCGAAGGGGACAATGGAGCGATATTTGAGATAAAATTCAACGAGACGAAGGACACCATAGTAAAAATAGAAGGCTTCTGGACCGAGAACCCGAGCGTGCAGGGTCAAGAGCCTGAGGGCGTTAATAGCCTTCCATTTATTGCGTGGGATGCGAACGTAGAAAGTGCGCTATGGAATCAGCCAACCTACGATCTTGTGGAGTTCTCACCTGAAAACCCAACTGAGATAACAAGGATCAAGGATCTGCTACTCCCTAGCAAACAAACAACAGATACACATAATCGTGATTTGAGATTGAATTTTGGTCAAGGAGCGGGCCGCAACGACCTGCAAGGATTTTTTCGTTTTCGCGATGAGGACGGAAACCCGATCAGATATGAGGGCTTCGCTACTAGCAACTTTGGGGAGAGTAATACCGTATCCGTGGCGGAACCTAGCCTCACATTAGGTTTTATCACACTAGCCAGTTTAATGCTAGGCAGTAGAAAAAAGAAAGAAGCTAAAAAGACCTAAAAATCCTATTAGGTAGCCAAATAAATTCTAATATGATACCTGGCACCCCACCCCCTGCTGCTCTGGTGTAGCAGCAGTGGAAAAAAAATAAAGAACTGAACACTAAAAGACATGGGCAGACCCAAAAGAGAATTCAAGCGGTGGATATTCCTATCACATTACAACTCGGTGCAACAACAGAGATTTCAACCTCACTCGCCGTGAGACCAGAGAAATACTCTTACATATCATCAAAAAAGCAAAAGAAAAATACCCATTCAAACTGTACGCCTTGTGCATCATGTTGAATCATGTTCATTACCTTATAGAAGCAGAAAATCCCGATGATATACCGAAAATTGTGCACTGGATAAATTGGTACTCTGCCATGTCTTTTAATGCCCTCCTGAACCGCAAAGGTCACTTTTGGGAACAAAGATACAGTTGTCATGGCTTCCCAAGCTCAGACAAAGAAAGAGCCTTAAACACCATCCGTTATATTCATGCCAACCCCAAAGCAGCAGGGATGAGAGAAGGCTTTTTCTATGACTTTAGTAATTATGGTACTTATGAACAACTAACCACAGATGGCATGACTCAATGGCATCCGGCTTTTTTTGAATTAGGTGCATCATTAGAAGAATGCGCCGACACGCTACAAAGGTTTCTGTCGGCGTTATAAACCCAGGAAAAAACGAGGAACGCTCAGTAGTTGGGGAAAGAAAATATTGAGAGGGATATTAAGCAAACTTCCCAAAACCAAAGTATCACCAGGACAAATACCGTTGCCATTTTTAATAGAAAAAATAGTCTGGATAGAAATTCCAGCAATAGGTTCGAGTGCGATACATTTTATCAAAGCAAATCGTTTGGCCTATAATTATCAGTTGGACCGAAGGTGGTAGGTGTTTGGTTTCAGGTGAGATGGTAGTACGGTATTTATTCCACTACACTAATTATGGCTTGCAGCAATGTTCGGGTCCAGACGCATTAGCTGTTTGGTTAAATACTAACCGGGGGTTGAGTTTCACCGATAAAGCTTTTAGGAACAAAAATTCACTACTTCCCACATTCCGCACTTCTTAACATTAAATTGGTAAGTTTTATTTATCTATCCCCCCGAATTCTTTCCCTGAAAGCTTTATAGCTATGGGCATCAATTTTTACTTTCATAAAGAATTCTTCTATTCTCATAAAAAATTAGTTATTGAATAAGATATATTGATATTACAGAGCTTTTCAGATTGATAAAGCATATCGTCACAACCAAAACCTTGTAGGGACGTTGCATGCAACGTCCCTACTGTGCATGCAACGTCCCTACTGTGGTCGACTAAAATGAAAACTGCTATAAGTTCTAGAATGAAGGTTTTTCCTATAAGTCTATTTGAAAATGTAAATATATATAAAGATATATGAATATCTGCGGAATGTCGGCTACTTAATTAGCAAATAATTTCTGAACCAATTTAGGATGTTGCATTTGAGCAATATCAATAAAAGGAGTACAAGACCACATTTGCTCTAGATTCATCGATACAGCAGTTGACCAAACCGCTTCAATATCCGGTACTAATTGAAGTAAAATTTGCTGTGCTTGTATATGTCCTAAAATACCTAAACGAATAGCTGCCCCCAATACCCCCGTCACCAAACCATGCAAAAAAGCCAACACTGCGTTTCGTTCCTTTAAACCTACTACGGAAGTAACCGCACCAAAAATAACTGGATGTAAACAGTGTATTTTCCCGCTAACAGCCTCTTGATTAAGAGTTTTTAATCGTTCATCCTGCCAAGTAGAACTAGCTACCATTAGCAAAGCTCGTCCACTTTGACGCTGAGTTTCTCTATTTTTAGCGATCGCTGTTTGAACAAATAACATCCTATCTGCAACTCTAACTGCCTCTATATTTCCATTCTTACAACCGCGATAACTGTGAATTAATGCTACCACATCACTAACTCCAACTTTGTTCCGTAATAATATCTGCAAGAAATACAAAATTTCTGGCTTCGACTGAATTTTTCCAGTTTGAACCAAGGTCTCTAGTCCGTGAGAAAAAGTAAAAGAACCAGTTGGAAAAAAAGAATCAGATAACTGCATCAAGGCAAGTTGTTCGGATATTTCAGAATTAATCATTAGCTATGATGACTATGCTGGGAAAATTGGAAATGTTCTTGGGGAGATCGCAATTCATAATCTATTTTCAAACCAGGAATTTGAAACTTAGCAATAGTAGCTTCAATTATTCCTGAGTCTACTATTAACTGAATATAGATTCTATTTTTTTTGATAATTATTGGCCAGTGATGATTACCCAAAACATGACCTAGATGAACCAATTCTATAGCATGGTTTTCTACAGGTTCGCTAAAACTCAAAACCATCAATCTTTCCTCAATTAGATGAATCAATAATAGCTTACCAGATTTGGTAATAAATACATCGCCTTCACATATCGACCAATCTCTACTTTTAATAATACCTACAATTGTTCCAGAAGTTGATTCAGCTAGAATTCTTCCTTTGCCACTATCGGTTTGACTCAGATATGTCTCTAAACAATTATTTAGTGTGTAGGCTGTTTCTACCCTTTGGGCTAGGTTTGCATCCTTGGTCAGATTACCTAAATAAGTTTCTGCTATTTCTCTGTTTTGATCGAGCATTCAATTCCTAATTGAAATATAGGGTAAACTAGAGCGGTTAGTTAAATTACGAACACAATTTAAAGCATATTTAATATACTTTTTTATTTGTGGAGTTTTACTAGCTAAAGCACGAACCAATAAACCTTTATTATTTGGTAATATAGAACTACCTAAAAGCAGATCAGGACAATTAGCTGCTTCAAGATTTTCAAGCTTTTGACTAAGTACTTCAAGATCGCTATATGGTTGAACTACAATTAAATTAGCAAGTACAGGTTTTGCAGCAAAAAGATCCCTATGCTTGAATATATTCTGCTTCCCTTCTAAGTGAATAGCATCCCTAAAACATACTTCTTCTGTCATCGAGGTAATCTCTAACTGACTAAAATAGTAGCGGAATTCGTACCACTCTCCTCTAGCTAGTCTCCCAGGAAGAATAATCTCGCTCCAAAAAAGTTCTGCCCTAGAATGAAGTTGAATATAAGTAGTTTGTTCTAATGCTGCATCTGCAAATAAGATTATAGGTTCCGCTACTAATTCTAACCTCGCTCCTGCTTCGACTTTAATTTTTATATTAGTATTTGCTTTAGTAGCTATCATTGGCATAGCATGAACTTTAATGGCAGCTTGGTCGGTCAGATAAACACTCGTTCCCTTTTCTAGCTGTAAAGATAAACTCAAGTTATCTCCAGCTAATAACCCTGGTGATGTATTAATAAGGTACAAGTAAGCAGTACGCGGATCCATAGTATCCAAACGAAATACACCAGATAAACGCAAAGGATGAGTCGTATACTGATGAGTTACTATAGTTTGACCAGAACTATTGCAATTTAGTTTGATATCCAAATTGTCTGTGCTCATCACTTTTCCAAATTCTTTACTGACAAAGCAGTGCGAAATAAAACCCTTTCTAGAATAAAATTAACTACTTCATTCAATCCAACTCCGGTTTTACAATTGGTATAAGCAATCGGTTTACTTTGACGATATACTGACGCTTGTTTGCGAATTAAATTTAAATTAGCATTGACATAAGGAGCTAGATCGATTTTGTTAATTACTACTAAGTCAGCTTGCATAAAACCAGGTCCTTTTTTACGAGGAATATCATCTCCTGCCCCCACATCTATGACAAAAATATAGGCATCTACCAAGTCGTAACTAAAGGTAGAGGCAAGATTATCTCCCCCACTTTCTATCATAATCAGATTCAGATTAGGAAATAATTGTTCCAAATCTTGCACTGCTAAAATATTCATGGTTGGGTCTTCTCTTATAGCTGTATGAGGACAACTACCTGTTTCTACTCCAATAATTCGATCGCTTGGTAAGATCCCTCCACTTTTGAGTCGCTCTGCGTCTTCAGTAGTAAGCAGGTCGTTGGTTACTATAGCTACTTCAATACCTTGGTTGGTTAAAAGGGGAACAATGCATTCTAGCAAGGCAGTTTTGCCACTACCTACAGGACCACCAATTCCTAACCTAGCTGCTGTTGTCATTTCAGTTATCAATTATCAGTATTTTCTTTTTTTTATTCCTTTTAGACGGAAGGCTTGAGACCTTATTTTTTGACCATAGAAATCTTCTTTTTTTTTATTCTAATTTTTGATTAACTAAAGAGTTAAAACCGTATATTTCTCGACTACCTGCGATCGCCACTAACTCAACTTCTTTTTCATCTCCTGGTTCAAACCTAACTGCTGTACCTGCTGGAATATTTAAACGCATTCCTTTAGTAGGTTCACGCTCAAACTCTAAGGCCGAGTTGACTTCATAAAAATGAAAATGAGAACCAATTTGAATTGGGCGATCGCCTGTATTAGCTACTGTTACCAGAATTGTATCGCGCCCTGAATTTAATTCAATTTCACCTGTTTGAGTAATTATTTCTCCTGGAAT
>JAKQYE010000152.1:8106-15633 GCA_023356605.1 Trichodesmium sp. MAG_R02
GCCTCAACCTGGACTTCTTCAATCATTTCTGGTATCCCTTCCATTACTTCATCCTGCTTCAAAACAGTTCTGCCGTGACTCATCAATTCGGCTACGGTTTTTCCTTCCCTAGCACCTTCTAATATAGCTGCAGAAATATACGCGACTGCTTCAGGATAGTTTAATTTAATCCCTTTTTCTTTTCGTCTTTCTGCAAGTAGAGCAGCAGTGAAAATCATTAATTTGTCTTTTTCTTGGGGTGATAGCTGCATTATTTATATTATTTATAGAGTTTTTAATATGTTTAGTTTTACCAATCCTATGGTATCAAAAAACAAGCTTTAAAAAAGTCTTTATTTATACAAAACAATCAGTTGTATGGCAAAAACAACATTAATATTAACACAGCACTGGTGTCAATTCTAATTATTTTTGTTATGAGGCACAGCAATGGGAGCCTCTTGCTCCTATACTAGGCATTAATTTTCCCTAATCTGAATAGTACATAAATATATTGAGACATTTTTATGTCTGCTATTCCCTATTTATTCTCACCTCATACCATTTATAAAAAACTTTTCTACCCGTTATTGAACAGGAATAAAGATGTTTAGAAGAATAGCTTTTGAAGGAAGATTTAAGGGGAAGGTAAATGTAACTAATTAAACAGAGAAATACTAAATAACTTTGCGTTTTAATTTAACCATAAAAAATCCATCCATTTGCTCTCTATGAGGCCAAACTTTTATCCATCCTTCCCTACAAGGTGAAACTATAAAATCAACAGTTGGGGCTTCAATTTCCCACTCAGAATTATTAGCCAAAAATTCTTCAATAACTCCCTCATTTTCCAATGGATAAATTGTGCAAGTCGCATATACCAAAACACCCCCAGGTTTCACCCATTTAGCAGAAGTTTCTAACAGCTCACCCTGAAGTTTTGCCAGTTCTCCAATATTCTCTAGAGTTTGTCTCCACCGTGCATCTGCCCTACGGTGTAAAGTACCCAAACCAGAACAAGGTACATCTAATAAAACTCGGTCAGCTTGATTAATAAATTCAGGTAAATTCCGACTATCACCTCTAGAAATAGAAATAGATTTTAACTGTAATCTCTCAGCATTTGACTCTAATTTTTTCAACCTAGAAGCAGACTGATCAATAGCAAAAATTTGACCATTATCTCCCATTAATTCCCCTATATGAGTTGTCTTGCCTCCAGGTGCAGCACAAGCATCAATTATTATTTCTCCTGGTTGAGGATTTAATAAATAACAAACTAACTGAGCGCTACTATCTTGAATTGACCACCAACCTTCATGATAACCAGGTAATTTTTGAATTTGCCCCACTGCCCCAGTTAACCTTAAAGCTTGGGGAAATTTGTCTATCTTACTAACAGAAATACCTGTATTTTTAATAGCTGTTTCTACCTCTTTAACAGAAGTTTTGAGGGGATTAATTCTTAAATCAATACTAGGAGATAGATTGAACCAAGAGCATAATTCTTCAGCTTCAGTTAAACCTAATTTTTCTATCCAATATTCAACTATCCAATCAGGAAAACTATAAGATACTCCTAATTTTTGCACAGGATTTTCTGGGAGAATTATCGTCAAGTTCTGGCGAATATATTCTCGGAGTAAACCATTAACAAAACCAGCTAATTTAGCAAATTTATTTTGTTTGGCTAGCTCAACTGTTGTATCAACTGCCGCTGATTCTGGAACTTGTTCTAAATAAGATAATTGATATAAACCAATATGGAGAATTATCCGTAAATATGGGTGTTGTTGGAGTGATTTCTTTTTGGCTAATTGGTCGATAATAGCATCAAGCGATCGCTGCCTTCTGACACAACCATAAACTAATTCTGTAACTAACCGACGGTTAGCATCAATTAAGTCATTTTTTTTCAGATGTTGATCTAGAGTAACATCGGCAAAAGTTTGTTTTCGATATATTTCTTGGAGGATGATAAAAGCTAGTTGACGGGGGTTATTATTCACTGGAATTAATTTGAAAATAATCTAGATTTTTTAATATTTTGACAAAAATTATAACCAAGACTTACCCACGGGCACTACATGAGCCTGAGGGGGAATGCCATTCGCCCCTAAATATGGCGTCCATAAGTGAATTTGCTTAAGTCCTGATAACATAATTGACAGGGATGATTTTAACTCTATGACGAGGAACAAAATTATTTTACTCAGAAGTCAATTACTTTAGCAAATTACTACTAACTCCTTTCTCTCAATTATTAATAAAGTATTCAGTTCTATCGATAGGTGAATTTGTCTAAGTCCTGATAGCATAATTTATAGTGATGATTTTAACTCTATGACGAGGAACGAAATTATTTTACTCAGAAATCAATTGTTTTGGCAAATTACTACTAACTCCTTTCTCTCAATTATTAATAAATTATTCAGTTCTATCGATGTAGCATTTTGATTTTCTAAAGGTGTCAAAATTTATCTAATATAGGTTCGTATAATTGATAGTTTTTCTAGGTATATTCTCCGCAAACAAGATAATTTTTTTGGAGAAAATGTCACATTATAACAACACAAAAAAAACATTTATATTGGCTTTCTAATTTTCGTGAATTTCATTATTATTTTTTATCAAAAAAACTTGCCTACCCATATGAAATTATACACCAAAAGTAGGGGGTCAAGGCTTTGGAGTGCTCCACAAAATGAAAGTCCTAATATAATATATATTACAGCGGTTTTCATTTCAGTAGACCACAGTAGGGACATTCCTAGGAAGGTCCCCACAAGGTTTTGGTTGTGACGGTGTAGTTGATAAATCTGAAAAGCGCTGTATGGTTATGAGTAAGTCCTGTTCAAGTAAATTTAAAAGGGCTTGCACTATAGTTTCAGAACCATTGCATAATTTACAACATATTTTGGACACATGAAGTACAAAATAAATAGTAAAAATTATGTAGTGCGAAAATATTGCTCGCGTGGGCATACCTCATAACAAAATAAAGCGCTGTATCTAATACCTGCAAAGCAAAACGACCCACCCCCAAATTCTAATCTTCAACTAGGGCTAAAATAGCTTGTACTACAGGTTCATAAATATTAGCTAAGTTGCCCAAAGCCAGTTCAGCAGAAGAATGCGCTTTTGAATTTTTACCTTTTAGATATTTAACAAGATCGGGAGCAACAAATTTAGCAGCCAAACCACTATCTCTAATTTTTTTTTAATCGTCGAGGCGATCGCTTACCATTGTACCTGGAACAAATAACTTGCAGACAAGTCTTTACAACTCACACTTTTTTATGTTCTATACAAAAAATTGTTGGCCCAAATTCTGATGATGATTCATTTGTCTTTTTGTGCTACATTATAAAACTAGGAATGTAAGTAAAAAACATTTATATTAGCAAATCTTTATATAAAAAATTATCTATATAGTCCTTCATTTTTATTACATTTGTACTAATCTATGATAATTAAATATTTACACAAAAACTAATCCGTAACTTCATTTTTCCCTATTTTTTTATTCGGATAAATAATACAAATGGCTACTTCTGATTATCCTTCAAATTCCAAACTTCCTCGTAGATCTTTCAACCGCAAAAGAACAAAAAAATCTAGTTCTTATCTCAAAAATCACAGGGATAAAGGCGAAACAGATTATCTCAAAAATAATCCTCAAGAATCACTCTCAACAACCTCTCAAGAAAGACCTAAAAAATGTCGAAAATCTAGACTTTACCAAGTCTGGATAATTCTGATGTTAGCCTTATTAGGATTAATAACTAACCTATTTCGTATACAAGTTTTGCAGGGTAAAGAATTACAAAAAATAGCTCAAAAGCAACATACTGTAGAATCAAATCCTTTCATTCCCAGACGACCAATAGTTGATAGAAATGGCAATGTTATAGCAATTGATAAAGTAGCATATACTCTCTATGCTCACCCCAAAATTTTTAATCGCTCAAAACAAGAAGTTGCTTATCAATTATCAACTATTCTAGAAGGAGCAAATTTGGAGTCAACCCTAACTTCCAATGATTTACTTCAAAGATTCAATGAAAGAGAGACAGGTATAAAAATTGCCGAGTTAATACCAAAAGAAACTGCAAATAAAATTACTGATTTATTGGTTGATGGCTTAGAATTAATTCAACACTCACAACGCCTTTATCCTCAGAAAGAGTTAGTAGCTGAAGTAGTAGGATATGTAGATGGAGAAAGCAAAGGTCAAGCTGGAATTGAATACAGCCAACAAAATCTCTTAGAACGCTCTATGGAAACTGTTCAATTTCGGCGCTTAATCAAAGGTGTTATGGTACCCGATAAACTAACCAGGGGTTTTTTACAGTTAGATGACCTTTCTCTATATCTAACTATTGACTCTCCTTTGCAAAGAGCAGTACGAAAAATACTAAAAAAACAGTTAGAAGAATATGAGGCCAAGCGAGGTACTGTCATAGTCATGGATGCCACTGATGGTTCTATATTATCTTTGGTATCGGAACCTTCTTACAATCCTAATCAATACTATAACTATGATGTGACATTGTTCAAAAATTGGGCCGTAACAGATGTTTATGAACCTGGTTCTACTTTTAAACCAATAAATGTGGCCTTAGCTTTGGAGGTAGAAGCAATTGAAGAAGATAGTATATTTTATGATACAGGAAGGATGAGGTTCGATCGTTGGTCTATCTTTAATTCTGCTGGTGGCGGCGGCGCCCGAACTGTGACTGAGATTATTCAACATTCTAGTAATATAGGTATGGTTAAAATTGTTGAACAAATGCCGCGAGCTGTTTTTTATGATGGTCTCAAACGTTTAGAATTAGACAATATTACTGGCACAGATTTACCTTTTGAAGCCGCTAATATTTTGAAGGGTAGAAACCAGTTTTTAATGGTGCCGGTGGAAGCCGCGACTACTGCTTTTGGTCAGGGGTTTTCTCTGACTCCTCTGAAACTAGCACAGTTACATGCGGCTTTGGCAAATGGGGGAAAGTTGGTGACACCTCATGTTGTGCGTGGATTATTTGATAGTAAGGGGCAACCATATTGGCAGTTACCAATGCCCGAACCTAAACAGGTTTTTTCTGCTGATACTACGACAAAAGTTTTGGCAATGATGGAAAAGGTGGTTGAGAGTGGTACTGGTAGAAGGGCTAGACTGCGTGGATATCGCATTGCTGGCAAAACTGGTACGGCCCAAAAAGCTTCTGACACTGGGGGTTATTCTAAGGATGCTCGAATTACGAGTTTTGTGGGTATTTTGCCGGTGGAGTCTCCTCGTTATGTGGTTTTGGCTGTTATTGATGAGCCTATGAAGGGTACTGGGGGAAAGGTTGCTGCTCCTGTTGTTAAGTCGGTGATTAAGTCTTTGATTAATATTGAGCAAATTCCTCCTTCTTCTGTTAGGTCCAAGTGAGGTTAATTGGTTGTGGGGTTGATATTAAGTCCGGTTGAATGGTCTTTTGTTTCCTTGCTTGAGGGGAATAGAGATTGCTGAGTAGGGGAAACAAAACTCCCCATGGATGTGATCCGATATAGCTATGAACTGAGTTAATCTTGATAGGCGATCGCTACTAGTCTCGTGATGACTTTGGTGAATACTAATCATATCTATGGGCGATAAGGGCATAACTACCGAGAATTGCTCCATCAGCCTTAGAAAGGAAAGCAGCAAGAATGGCAGTGATAACCAGTCAGCCGAAAACTGATGGAATTACCTAATAGTAGGCTTTTTTACACATTATAGTGCTTTTCAAAATGATGAACTACATCGCCATAACCAAAACCTTGTAGGGACCTTGCATGCAACGTCCCTACTGTGGTCTACTGACATGAAAACTGCTGTAATATCCTTATTCTTTGATTAAGTTAATATTCTCTGGGTATACTTCCTCTGCAGCAGGACATGATAATCCTTGTTCTTTAATGCCTTCAAGAATTGAAGGTAATTCTTTACCCCAGTAATCATCTTTTGACCACACTTCTATTTGCCATTTAGCCTCCGCTAATGAACCAGAATTACTAGGTATTTTGCATAGTTCTTTCACTCCTTGATCAACTTTATTACCCTTACCAAATTTAATGGCTAAATCAATCAAATATTGATGTTCTTTTTCCTTTATTTTTTTATATTTTTGATGTTCTTGTTCCTTTGGTTTTTGATATTCTTGTCCCTTTATTTTTTTAGATTCCTGTTGATTTATCAGCCATATTATTGCTATTATACTTATTATTATAGCTATTATAGCTATTATACTTATTATCAGACTTATTCTACTTCTTCTACTTATTCTACTTCTTCTACTTCTTCTACTTATTCTACTTATTATACTTATCCACGAATACTGAGATATTGGTTTATTAGGCGCAATTTTTCGCTGATTCTCTAACCCTGATTCCGCTATTTTGCCTCCATTAGACGGTACCTTGGCTTTATTTCTATCATTGACTTTCTTGATTTTATCATTAATTTCTTTATCAAGTTCTTTTTCATACAGTAATTCTGTCCTAGATTCTCTCCATAATTTATCGATTTCGAGTATCTCAGGACAAGGAATTCTGTTAATATCTTCCTCATTCCAAAAGTTATCTTTTTGTTTTTCACATATCTCACTCATAATATTTAAAGTTTCTTCATCAGCTTTTTTCCATTCCTTATGTGTTAAGTAATTAGATAGTTGTGTGTAATTAACTTTGTAGTCAGTTTTAGTTTTTTGTGGGCTTGCTGTTGTTTTAGCCTCATCTTGTCTTGGTTGACTTTCTTCTATTTTTTCATTTATTTTGATATTAGTCCGGCTATTTTCTTGATTTTTTCGGCATATTTTTTCAAAATAATCAACTGTACTTTTAAGAATTAAACTACCTCTATTATCGCAATATAATGCTTTAAATATCTTCAAGTGTTGGTAATTATCTAAACCTTTACAATTATCTAAAAATTTTAATATTATCACTTTTATAGCCTCTCTTTTGGGGATGTTTTCAATAGGAAAACCTGCTGTTGTTATTGTAACTCGAAATAGTTCTGACTGCATTCGATAGAGATTCAATATTTCTGTTTTTAATCTATCGTTATAAGTCAATCCATCCGAGTTTTTAATATTAAGAAATGATTCCATGTTTTCCTGAAAAATTTCAATTTTTCTTGTTGTAGTATTGTTTTGTTCTACTTCTTTATTGAGTATATCTGATACTCTTTTTAAGGGCTGATATTCTTGGTGAGCATTGTGAGCATTATATAATTTTAAAAAGATATTATTTAATGTATCTAGAGTAAGAGATTGACATATTGATAGAAACTTTGTCATTAAATCTCTCCATGGTACTCCGTCTATAAATAATTGATCTATAGGAAACCCGGCGTCACCTATTAAAGTTCTAAATGATGTAGAAGAAGTCTCATATTCATATAATTCAATTAACTCTTTTTGAAGAGATTCTTTAAGTTTTTTATCAATGTATTTTTCAAAATCACTGCTCATAAAAATGCCTTAAATATTTTCAATTTTTCGTCATTACCTAAATTTATACACC
>JAKQYE010000153.1 GCA_023356605.1 Trichodesmium sp. MAG_R02
AACATGTAATAAGACTGATAAAAATATTTAAAGTGGCACGAGAAAGATTCAGATTAAAAGAGAGTAATTATGAAAAAGTAATTTTAACAATATGTGGTTTAGTGAGATTAAGAATAGGAGCGCTAATGTTAACATAAATCCTAACTTTAGGTCTAGTAAAAAGCAAGAAATAATTACATAAAAATGCCAAATAATTAACAATAACTATCTCTAATACTATAAATATCATAAAAAATGACTATCTGGAGGAGCTGGCGATCGCTCTCTCAAAGATAGTTACAGTAAGTGCTTGATAATTTTTGGAGATGTCTATCTATATATCGAAGCTCTTCCCATCCCAAATGTATGAGCTGCTTTAGTAATCTTACCGCCATTTTCTACAAAAATTATTACTTTTTATCTTAAGTCTAAACTGTAAGGCATAGTTCAAAATAGTTTCTAGTTAACTTAATTTTATTATACTCAATTTTCGTTTCAATCTTACAACAGTTTTTACTTTAGTAGACCACAGTAGGAACCTTGCATGCAACATCCCTACAAGGTTTTAGTTATGACGATGTGGTTTATCAATCTAAAAAGCGCTGTAATTAAAACGACTATATGTAAAAAATGACTATCTGGGGGATTAAGCGTAATTCCTTCAAAGATAGTCACAGTAACTACTTGAGTATTTTTAGAGATGTCTAATAGCGATCGCCTAACTTCACTTTAATTGGTAATTAATTTAAATATTGCGCAATAAATTTCAGACATAATCAGAACCTACGCAAATAAACCCGGTTTCCACAGTAAATCATTCTTTTCAACACATAAAAATCTACGAGAAACCCGGTTTCTCAGTTTGCCTAATATTGCACAATAAATTTCAGATATCACATGAAGATGCCCAAATTCACAGTTGTTCAAAGTCAACCAACTCCTCACACAGATCTTGTAACTGCTGATGCTCTACTTTCCTAGAAGAACGCCGATATTTCTTACTAGCTAACTTAGGCTCTAACTTTTGCTTACCACCCGAACTGATTTTTGCCTTCAAATTAGACTCAGCATCAGGTTTTTGTTGTAATGCTTCCTGCCGTGCAATCGCCTCTTCTAAAAACATCAAATAATACTCATACCTATCCCACTCACCCCTTACTACACAGTTAGGTTCATCCCGATGTAAACAGTCACTAAACTGACAACTCCCCTCCGCCAAATACTTTC
Source organism: Trichodesmium sp. MAG_R02 (assembly GCA_023356605.1). GTDB lineage: Bacteria > Cyanobacteriota > Cyanobacteriia > Cyanobacteriales > Microcoleaceae > Trichodesmium. The sequence goes on from JAKQYE010000153.1 coordinate 1,207, forward strand.
GAGCTTCTGGAAACAAATACGCCAACTCTATAGGTTCGCAGTCTAACTGTGGTTGATTAAAACCCGGTGTATCTGCCAATAAACCCCCATTAGGCAGTTCAAACAATTCAACATGACGAGTAGTGTGTCGTCCCCGGGACAATTTTCCAGATACAGCACTCACCCGTAAATTTAAATCAGGAATCAAATAATTAATTAAACTCGACTTCCCCACACCAGACGGACCAGAAATTACAGTAATTTTATTTCTCAGTTTTTCCCATAGAGAGCCATTCTTAACCACTCCCAAACCTACTTCTGTTTTCACACTCACAAAAAATGGTTCATAACCCCACCCAGAAATTTGACTGTGCCATTCTTCCATTTTTGTTGTAGACACAAGATCACATTTACTCAAACACAGACATATCTCTAGACCTGTTGACTCCGCCTTGAGCAAAAACCTCGTTAAAGCAACAGGATCTAAATCTGGTTCTGCCAAAGCAAATACCAACATTACCTGATTTGCATTAGCTATAGGAGGGCGATCAAGTTCTGTTTCTCTCGGTAAAACCTCTGCTATAGCACCTCGTCCACCCACCAAGTCTGGGTCTTCTATAATGACGCGATCGCCCACCATTACCTTTTGGCCAATTTTTTTCAATCGTGATCTACGGGTACACAGAAGATACTGAGGTAAATTCTCCCTGGGATTTCTTACTGACTTATAATTTCTCTCAATCTTAACTTGATAAAAATTTGCCTGAACTGCCACAACCGTCCCTACCCAGTTGCCATCAAATAGATCACCTAATTCTGAAGTCCAATTCATGCAACCATTTCTGGACAACGCACCTTGAGGACAAAATAATCTGACTGGTCTTTTATCTCTTCTATCTTATAACCTTCCACAATCAAACTATCAGGTACTTGCTCTATTGGTTCCCCCGAGTCTAACCATACTTCTAAAATTTCCCCAGGTATCATCTTTTCCAGATACAGTTTTGTCTTCACAAAATTAATTGGGCAGGGAGTACCCCGCAGATCTATTTGAGCATCTGAGTTTTGTCCATTTTGGATTTGCGCTTGAGAATCCATCGTTAAATATTTTCTGCTCTATAAAATTGATACAATAGTTTCACATCAAATTCATTATTGTAGGGTAAGTACTTAAAGCTAAAATTTTAGCCGTGAAAAGTACTTAGGAATAAATCACAACCCACAATTATTACTTAAATAATCCCACTACCATAATAGAATTTCAATCAATTTGTACATTTAGTATGCTTAAGTTAATATTTAATATCTTGTTTTAGCGTTGCTGATTCTAAGTTATGAACAGATAGCACTCAACCTATAAACCTAATTCAAGACCTAGAAAAATCACACAATAATTCAGCAACGCCTCTGTTTGTCCACACTACTGAGAATAAGCTTTTTAAAATCAGGAAAATTTTTAATTTCAATCGCTTTTAATTAAACCAATTTCCCAGAAATCCTTCTTTACCTCCTTTTCCAGTACGTTCACCTTTAATATTTGCCAGTTTTTCTAATAACTCTCTTTCTTCTGAAGTAGTTTTTGTGGGAATATTAATTTTTATTGTAACAATATGATCACCACGACTTACTGGATTACCAAGTTTTGGTACCCCCTTATCTTCCAAAGTTAAAATAGCATTTGGCTGAGTTCCTGATGGAATTATTAATTCCGCCTTACCATCAACTGTATTAATTTCCAAACAACAACCCAGAATTGCTTGTAAATAGCTAACTTTTACTTGGGATAGAATATTAATTCCATCTCTTTGAAAGTCTGGGTGATTTTTGACAGACAGAAAGACATACAAGTCTCCAGGTGGACCACCCATCTTACCCGCATCTCCTTCATTAGAAACCCGTAACCTAGTACCATTATCTACCCCCCCTGGGATAGTAATTTTGATTTTTTTCGTTACCTCATTCTGCCCATGGCCTCCACAAGTTACGCATTTTTCTTCTATTGTCTGTCCAGTACCGTTACATGAAGGACAAACTGATACTTGAGTAAAACTACTAAAAGGAGTCCTTGTTGCCCGGCGAACCTGACCCGTACCTCCACAAGTAGAGCAAACTTGAGGTTTGGTGCCTGGTTTAGCCCCCGAACCATTGCAAGTTTCACAAGTTTCCAGGTGTTTAATTGTTAGTTCTTTGTCACCACCAAATATAGCTTCCTGAAACTCCAGAGCCAGATCTAAACGTAAGTCATCTCCTCTCACTGGACCTGTACGTCTACGTCCTTGACTCCCGGTCCCTCCAGCGAACCCACTGAAAAAGCTTTCAAATATATCAGCGAAACTATCTGAAAAGTCCGTGGAAAAACCTTGTGCTGACCCTCCTGATACTCCGGCTTCTCCGAAACGATCAAAACGGGCTTTCATTTCCGGGTCAGAAAGAACTTCGTAAGCCCGGTTTATCTCTTTAAAGCGATCTTCTGCTCCTGGCTCTTTATTCACATCTGGGTGGTACTTACGAGCCAAGCGACGGTAGGCACGCTTTAGTTCCTCCTTATCTGCACTACGAGAAACACCTAGAATTTCGTAATAATCACGGGCCATTAGCTATTTGCCTAGAATTAATAATGTTAATATGTATGCTTTTTGATTTTGTATATGTATTGGGCGATAGTATTTTTGGTGTAAATTCCCAATATTACTCATTTTTACCCTCCCTTTAGTTTAGCACAAACTTATGATAAATTTACAAAATATATTATTAATAATCAGGAAATATTGAAAAGTTTTTGAGAAATGATATTAAATATCTAAGCTTTTTCTCCCTTCTCGTCCTCTTTTCTTGGTCCTCCAAGTCTTTTTACAACCTGAAATTGAGAAACCCCCACAACATGAAGGGGCATTCCGGTATAACTCAATAGCAATACTGGGAAAAGAGAAGCCCACACTTAAAAGTGCTACCCATAAGTCAGAAGGCGCGAGACCATGAGTAATAAGTAATCTCTAACTTAGTTTCAGCTTAGAGTAATGTCCTTGCCCTCTAGCTATACTACTATATATCCTGGTTATCATAAAACTCTATCACATAAGTTGATTGACTCTACTAGAGGAAGGGATTTTGGCCAATTTCATTCTCGGAAGCTTCAACTATTTCCCGAGCCTTAGTTGAATTTACATCATTTGCAGTTGAGTTAGTATTAACAAGCACCTTGCTTTCTAATTCTTTAGAAGTTTCTGACTTTGTAATTTCTGGTTTTACTTCTTTTGGACTTTCTGGCTTTGTAATTTCCGAATCTTTAATTATCCTAGAACTTTTATCTTCTTCTAATAACGTCTCCTTTTCACTTGTCCCTTGTTCATATAAAGTTTCACCTAAAGCAAATAACTGTTGCCTAAATCCTTCAATCTGCTGATTTAGTTGGTTATAACTCACTTCAGTTTCAGAATTCATCAATGCTTGTTTCAACAACTCATAGCTATTGCCAATTTCTGTAGCTAGCTGTTCATTAATAATATTACCGTGTTCTTTGATAGTTACTTCATAGTTATATAAAAGAGTATCTGCCTGATTTCTCAATTCTACTAGTTGTTTTTGTTGCTTGTCTTGTTCGGCATAAACTTCTGCTTCTTTTTGCATTTGTTGAATTTCGGTTTCGCTCAGACCTCCTGTATTACTTATTTCAATACTTTGTTCTCTACCTGTTCCTTGGTCTAGAGCTTTAACTTTGAGAATTCCATTAGCATCCATATAAAAATTAACTTCTATTTGTGGTACACCTCTAGGAGCAGGAGGAATTCCTTTAAGTAAAAATTTACCCAAAGTTTTATTGTCTTTCACCATTAGTCGCTCACCCTGGAGAACATGAATTTCCACAGACATTTGCCCATCTACAGCAGTAGAATACATTTGGGAGCAACTGGTAGGAATTGTAGTATTTCTCTCAATCACCTTAGTATATATTCCTCCCAAAGTTTCTAATCCCAAGGATAGAGGAATAACATCTAATAACAAGATATCTTTAACTTCACCTCCTAAAATACCAGCTTGAATAGCTGCCCCTAGAGCTACAGCTTCATCGGGGTTCACCGAATTATCACGAGGTTTACCAGGAAAAAAATTACCTATTGCAGCTTGAACTGCTGGTATTCTAGTAGAGCCACCCACAAGAATAATTCTGTCTATATCTTCTGGCTTCATCCCAGCATCCTTGAGGGCTCGTTTTACTGGTTCAATAGTTTTTTTCACCAAAGGCTGCACTAATTTTTCAAATTGAGCGCGAGTTAGTTGGGCCTCTAAATGTTTTGGCCCTGTTTCGTTGGCCATAATAAATGGTAAATCAATACTCGTACTATTAGTAGAAGATAGTTCTATCTTAGCCTTTTCTGCTGCTTCTCGCAATCTTTGTATTGCAATTTTATCTGGAGATAAATCTGTCCCTTCCTGATTTATGAACTGATTTACTAACCAATTAACTATACAATTGTCAAAATCATCGCCTCCTAAATGATTGTTACCCGAAGTAGCTTTAACCTCAAAGATTCCATCTCCTAATTGTAAGACAGAAACATCAAAAGTCCCTCCACCAAGATCAAAGACTAAGATGGTATGGTCTTTATCCTGCTTATCTATCCCGTAGGACAAAGAAGCGGCAGTTGGTTCATTGATAATTCTTAACACTTCTAGACCAGCAATAGTTCCTGCATCCTTAGTTGCTTGTCTCTGTGCATCCGTAAAATAGGCTGGTACTGTAATTACAGCTTGGGTGACAGAATCACCAAGATATTTTTCAGCATCCTGCTTCATTTTTTGCAGAATCATAGCTGAAATTTCTTGAGGAGTATAGTTTTTCCCCCTAATCTGGACATTGACAGTATCATCTTTACCCTTAATACTGGTGTAGGGGACTCGGGAGCGTTCTTCTTCGGTCTCATCCCATCTTCTCCCAATAAATCTTTTAATGCTATGGACTGTATTTGCTGCATTAGTTACTGATTGTCGCTTTGCTAGTTGGCCAATTAAACGTTCATTTCTTTTTCCAAATCCAACAATACTAGGTGTCGTACGTCCACCTTCTGAGTTGTAAATTACAATAGCTTTTCCCCCTTCTAAGACGGCCACACAGCTATTAGTTGTCCCTAAATCAATGCCAATAACTTTTCCCATAGTCCTTCGGTGTTCTTGTAGTCAAAATTCTTCTTTTTATTGGAATGAAGCTTTCAAGCTTATATTCTAGTTGATACCTAGAATTTCAAAAGCAAACAAATATAGCTTTTTCTGGCCAAGTAGCTGATACAGAGGATTTTATTAAGGTTCAGGTGGAGCTGTCCCTGGTAAGATGCCAAAAGCAAGTAATGCCAATTTTATCAAGTCTGGCTACACATAAATATTCAAGAATAAAATCATAATATTCATTACAGCATTTTTTATGTCCCTCGACCACAGTAGGGACGTTGCATGCAACTTCCCTACAAGGTTTTGGTTATGGCGATGTAGTTCATCAATTTGAAAAGCGCTGTAAATATTAATTACATAATCTTACTAAAAAAAGTAGTGTAGCCTAAGTTTATTGAATTATTGATAGATGCCTGTTCTACACTGGCCAAGTAGCTGATACAGAGGATTTTATTAAGGTTCAGGTGGAGCTTTCCCTGGTAAGATGCCAAAAGCAAGTAATGCCAATTTTATCAAGTCTGGCTACACATAAATGTTCAAGAATAAAATCATAATGCTCATTAAATATTAATTACATAATCTTACTAAAATAAATATTGTAGCCTAAGTTTATTAAATTCTTGATAGATGCCTGTCCTACAAAGATTTAATCATTAATATTCGTACATTATAATTGGAATCTGCTGTCATCAAGTTTTTTTGAGTCTTAATCAAATATATTTTGTTGTCCAAAGCTGCCAAAAAATTAGCTTATTTTACAACTCAAATACATACTTTTTTTCCAATTTTTGCGAATTTTAGTTATCCCCAAAAATTATGAGTTTGATTTGTTCAAGTTGCATTCAGAAAAAACCTTAATTCAATTCCGAAAATTGGAAGTTTGAGTATCTGTGTTTCTCTTTGATTGGATAGGTCTGAATACAACTTAAAAAGCAAAATAATTCAATCAAAAATAACTAAGCAGTATTAACTTTCTGGATCTGTTTGATTTTATGCTTCAATATCTGTAGATTCTGGCGCTGTTGCTACTTTTACCATAGCGTGTCGGAGTACACGATCGCCTATAGTATAACCTCGCACCAACTCTTCCATTACATTTCCTTCTGGATGTTCTGCAGTTGCCTCTCGCATTACTGCCTCATGTAGATTAGGGTCAAATTCTTGACCTTCTGGGCGCATAGGAGAAACTCCTAAGCGTTTCAAAGATTCCACCATTTGTTTATAGACAGTCTGATAGCTTTTATGGATAGCCATTTCTCCATCATTTGCTGGTTTTATTTGGGAGCGAGCACGCTCGAAGTTGTCAATTACTGGTAATAGTTCAATGATTGTGGAACACTTGACTTGTGTATCTAAATCTTCCTTTTCTTTTTGTGTTCGTTTACGGAAGTTTTCAAAGTCTGCTCCTAGTCTTTTGTATTGAGTTTCTTTTTCTTCTAGTTGAAACTTGGTAGTTTCTAACTGGTTTTGTAATAATTCATAAGTCTCCTTCAATAAGACCATTTCTTGTTCTCGTGATGTTGGTTGAGAACTCTGAATATCTTGATCTACAGAGGCATTATTTTCAGATAGTTCTGTCTTAATCTCAAGGTTTTGAGATGACTCTAATTCTGTATTTTGCTCAAAAGGTTTAACCTCTTGAATATTCTCATTTATTTCTTGATTTTTTGTTTCTGTAGAAGGGTTATCTCCTAGCATTTAATTTTCTCCTAATACTTAAGACTATTAGTGTTTGTATTTTGTGTTTTTGCTCTGATTTATCATATCAGAATCAAGAATAAATGCACAAACACTGAGTTTTAACAATATTAATTTTAGTTTATATTAACAAGGACTATTTTGATAGCTTTTCATTTAAAATTATTGGACTTTAAGTGGCACTACGATTATATATGGGTAAACAGTAGGTTCTAAACATTATGGAATTTACTTATTTAAGCAGATATCTGTAGATCCTTTCTAAATATCTACTAAAAATTGTCAAACAAATTTTATTTGTTTCTATCTTAAACATTTTACTAATCATAATAATTTTGTTGAAATAATATCGTGATACTATGTTTAGTAGTGCTATTATGCTCAGTAGTGCTGTTGAAAACTCCCTTGGTTTGTACATCAACTTTAACTAGGGTCTCAAAAATCAAAAACAAATTAAAAAATTAATCATAACATCCTTAAGGCATGGTTATCCCTAATCCTATGGCCTTATGTTGTTTACCAATGTTGCGCCAACGGCAACAACTCAACATTATATCTAATCATTGTATGATTAAGCAAAAGATTTTCCAAGTCTTAGTTTTTATTAGGGATAGATAATTTTACCTACTATTCCAAACATAGGGAACGTATATCTGTGATTGCTAAAATTGTTACAGTGTAGTAGCCACTGGTCTTAAATTGATTTAGGGATTTATAATGTAGGCTATCCCTTTGTAGTAAAAAGCTGGAGTGAAAGACTAGGGTGCATAAGACTCACCAAACCAGAAAGCAGCAAATTTTGAACAAATAAATTCAGTTAACAACTTGTTCAGCAAGTGTGAAATATACCAAAAACTTAGGGAATATTTTAGATTAAGGAAAAAATTTTATCAGTCATGGCCCAAACCTCTTCGCGCAATCCACGTACCGCTATAGTTGCCCTCAATAATCTCTCTCCTTTTGGAAATAAACTGGTTCAGGCTGGCTATGTTAGTATTGAGCAATTCCAACATTGCCAAGTTGAAAGCCGTAAAACAGGCAAATCACTGACAGATTTACTCGAAGGTGTGACAGGGCAACCCTTAACCCCAGAATTATTAAGGAATTATAAAAAGCAGCAGCTATTTGAATTGATGATTCTATTTGGTGTGGCTACTTTTGACCCAGAAATTACTCAAATACCACTAGAACAGGTATGTTATTTAATTGACAAGGTAATTCCTATTGAAACTTGTCGTCGAAATCAAATTGTACCACTCGTTAGTCACGAAACTCATTTAGCAAATCAGTCAGTCCAAATAGGAAAGATAAGTCTAGAAAAAAGTTTAAAGGCACTCAGACAAAACAATGATTCGGGAGGTAGTTTAGTTGAGGAATTAGAAAAGCTAGCTGGAGATTCATTACCATCAAATTTGGTGAAGGATTATAAAAATCAAGAGCCATTTGTAATGATGGCAATGGTTAATCCTGATAATCTTCAAGCTTTGGATGAACTAAGAAATATCCTGAGATATCGTGGATTAATTTTGAAACGCTTGGTTATTACTAAACAAGATTATGAAAGTCTAATCAACTCTTATTTAGAGGAACAAACTAAGAAAGATACTGCTAAGGCCAAGGAGGCAGAAGAAAAAGAGTTACAGTTAGAGTCTGATTTCTTTGAGGGCGATCATCAGTTAGAGGAAGCTGTTGATGAAACAATAGTAGAAGATATTGCTGAAAGTATCTCTGCTGCCGAGGATGCTCCTGTTATTAGAGCGGTAAATATCATTTTAGTAAAAGCGCTGAGTGAGGGGGTATCTGATATTCATGTTGAACCTCAAGAAGAGTTTATCAGAATTCGGATGCGCAAAGATGGGGTATTACAGGAGTATTTTCGATTTCCCAAAAAGGTAATTCCGGCTATTACTTCACGATTTAAAATTATTGCAAGTTTAGATATTGCTGAACGAAGGCAGGCACAAGATGGTCGTATTCGCAAGGTGTTTAAGGGACGTACCATTGACTTCCGGGTAAACAGTTTGCCTAGTCGCTATGGTGAAAAAATAGTTTTGCGGATTTTGGATAGCTCTAGTACCCAACTGGGTTTGGATAAGTTAATTACAGACCAAGAAACTTTGGCACTGGTGAGAGAAACTGCTAGTCGTCCATTTGGACTGATTCTGGTGACTGGGCCAACTGGTTCTGGTAAGTCTACTTCTCTATATTCGATTTTGGCAGAACGAAATGACCCTGGTGTTAATATTAGTACGGCAGAAGACCCAATTGAATATGCTTTGCCAGGAATTACTCAATGTCAGGTAATTAGGGAAAAGGATTTGACTTTTGCAAGCATCCTACGGGCGTTTCTGCGACAAGACCCAGATGTTTTGCTGGTGGGGGAAACACGAGATAAGGAAACGGCAAAAACGGCAATTGAGGCGGCCTTAACTGGACACTTGGTTTTGACAACTCTACATACTAATGATGCGGCTGGGGCGATCGCTCGTCTTGATGAAATGGGAGTGGAATCTTTTATGGTTTCAGCAGCTTTGTTGGGTGTGGTGGCACAACGCCTGATGCGTAGGGTTTGCAGTGAATGTCGAGTAGAATATAAGCCAGAAGCTGATGAGTTTCGACGTTATGGTTTGGTTCCTTCTCAAGAAGAAGAATTCAGATACTATCAGGCAAATACTATACCAGTTGATCAACGGGAAGATTTAAAAGAAAGGGGAGATTTATGTCGCAAGTGTGGTGGTCTCGGTTATAAAGGTCGTGTAGGTGTTTATGAATTTATGAAAATTACTGAGCGGTTACAAACTTTAATTACTCAAAGGGCACCGACGGAACAGATTAAGGAAGCTGCAGTAGAGGAGGGCATGAAGCCTCTGCTACAATATAGTCTGAATTTGGTACGAGAAGGTTATACAACTTTTGAGGAGGTGGAACGGGTAACGTTTACTGATTCTGGTCTGGAGGCGGAAATGAAACGCTTGGCCAAACAAAATCTAATATGTAAGTCTTGTAATGCTGAGTTGCAAGCAGAGTGGTCAAAATGTCCTTATTGTATGACTCCCCGCTTTGAGTAGAAGTAGAGAGTAGAGGGTTGGAGGTTGGGGGAAAGGGGAATGAGAAAGGTATATTGTCAGTATACATTCAATAGTAAAAGTCAACAATTATTTTCTCAGCACTGATAATACCAGTTTCACAAATGTTTGCTCTAAATAGCCAGGACTTAGGTGGGGGAACTTAGACACCAGGTTTTTTTCCTAATTGTTAAAAACAAGGATGAGGATTTATTCAACGACCCTGGTCTCTTTATCTATATACTAATAGTCTAACTATTTCTACGAACAAAAAAATCAGAATAATTGGTATAACTGCTAGGTAAAAATAATTAGTGAGTGATAACTGATAACTGATAACTAATAACTGATAAAAGTGGAGATTAAATTTATGTCTTTGATGATTGAGGATATTTTAGAATCCCTAGTTGAACAAGGTGGTTCTGATGTACATATTCAAGCAAGAGCACCGATTTTTTTCCGTATTAGTGGTCAGTTGACTCCTCAACCTCAGTTTGGGGAAAGTATGGAACCAATAGAAGTACAAGCTCTGATTTTCCAAATGCTCAATAATATGCAGCGGAAGCATTTAGAGCAAAACTGGGAGCTTGATAGTGCTTATGGTGTTAAGGGCTTGGCTCGTTTCCGTCTGAATGTGTATCGGGAGCGGGGTAGTTGGGCAGCTTGTATGCGTGCTTTAGCTTCTAAAATTCCTAATGCAGATAAATTAGGGGTTCCCATGATTTTACGGGAAATGACGGAGCGACCAAGGGGTTTATTTTTGGTTACGGGACAAACAGGTTCTGGGAAGACAACTACTATGGCTGCTTTGATAGATTTGATTAACCGTACTCGTACTGAACATATTTTAACTGTGGAAGATCCTATAGAATATGTGTTTCCTAACGAAAAAAGCTTGTTTCACCAACGACAAAAAGGCGAAGATACGAAAAGTTTTGCTAATGCTCTGAAGGGGGCTTTGCGTCAAGACCCTGATATTATCCTGGTTGGGGAAATGCGGGATTTGGAAACTATTGGTTTGGCTTGTAGTGCTGCAGAAACAGGTCACTTGGTGTTTGGAACTTTGCACACGAATTCAGCTGCAGGTACGGTGGACCGGATGTTGGATGTTTTCCCGCCGGAACAACAACCGCAAATGAGATCTCAGTTGGCTAACTCTATTGTTTGTATTTGTAGCCAAAACTTAGTTAAGAAAATAGGTGGGGGTCGTTGTGCAGCTCACGAGATTCTGTTGAATACTCCGGCGATCGCTAACTTGATTAGGGAGTCGAAAAACTCTCAGCTTTATTCTCAAATTCAAATGGGTGCTAAGTTGGGAATGCAAACTATGGAAATGTCTCTGGCTAATCTTTATAAACAAGGTAAGATTACTTGGGTAGATGCTATGGCTAAGGCAGTTAAGCCTGATGAATTAGAGGCTTTGATTGGCCCTGAAGCTAGGGAAACTAAGGTTAAGGCTAAGGCTAAGGCTCATTAATATTGTTAAAAAAAGAATTAAGGAATAGGAGGGAAAGGAGACTTTATAGTACTAGGGACAACTCAAAGTTCATAAGTCACAAGTAATCATTGAGTGAGTATGATAATCTATGAATATCCAAGCCCTATTTGGGTAGTGCTATAGTTTTGTGAGAGGGGAGATTTATTGTTGATTTTGTTGTTGGCTTTGTATTCCATCAGAAAAATCAACTTGTTTATTTTACAAAAAAAAAGAATGAAAAAGACTTAATTACTCTTTCATGGGAGGTTGATTGCTGGTTTTGTTTATCTATAGTTATTTTAATTGAGGTTGAGATAAATATTGCTTGTTATAACTAAGTTTTAGCATAAAAAGTGTTTTATTCTTATTTGAAATGACTATAAATGTTGGTATTGTTTATTGCTTATTATTTGTTAAATTATAGCAGATTTGGTGATTAATGTAATACAACTGACGGGGTAAATATTTTTGACTTGTTCCTTATCCTCCCAACTCTCTTTACTACTGTCTAGTTTGTTTAAAGTTGAATAAATAATATAAGGAAGAAATAAAATGGCTGGTAATGTAGCTAAGAAAAAAACTCAAAGTAATTTAGAAAAAAAGTTAGAGATAATAGAAGAAAAAATAAATATTGCCCTAGCATCGGTAACGGTGAAAGATTTGTCTATTTTTGCCCGTCAGTTTGCTGCAATGTTTAATGCTGGAGTGCCTATGATTCGATGTTTAAGAGTTTTAAAAGAGCAAACTACTAATGCTAAGATTAAGTATGCTATTAAGCAGATTAGTGGAGAAGTAGAAGAGGGCAACGAGTTGTCAGAAGCAATGAGAAAACATTCCTGTTTTGATGAATTATTTATCAGTATGGTAGCTGCTGGTGAGGTGGGTGGTGTGCTTGATGAAGTTCTAGATCGTCTGGCAGTTATGCTGGAGAAAAATGCTAAGACAGCGAGTGAGATTAATTCAGCGATGTCTTATCCAAAAACTGTTATGTTTATTGCTTTGGCAGTGTTTTTTGGTATGACAACTTTTCTGTTACCAACTTTTGCTGGTATTTTTGAACAAATTGGTACAGAGTTGCCGGCTTTTACAGTATTTATGTTAAGTATAAGTGAGTTTTGTCGGACTTGGCCTCCAATTCCCCAACTGATTACTATAGGAGTAATTATTGGTCTTTATGTTGCCTATTCGACTGCTTATAAAACAGACCAAGGTAGGTTGTTTTTTGACAAGCTTTTTCTCAAGCTTCCTATTTTTGGAGACCTTTTGGAGAAGTCGGCAGTGGCTCGTTTTTGCATGATTTTTGGTACTTTGACTCGTTCTGGTGTACCCATGTTAAAGTCTCTGGAAATTGTGCGAAATGTGGCAGGGAATGAGGCGATCGCTCTGTCTATTGAGTATGCAAGACAGGAAATTCAAAGTGGGGGTATGATTAGTTTGGCTTTGCAGGAAAAACGAGTTTTCCCTTCTCTGGCAATTCAAATGATGGCTATTGGTGAGGAAACTGGTGAATTGGATGGGATGCTTATGAAGGTGGGAGCTTTTTATGAGACTGAGGTTGAAGAAGCTGTTAAGTCTCTCTCAAGTATGTTGGAACCACTAATGATCGTGGTTATTGGTGGTATAGTAGCTTCGATTTTAATGTCTATGTATTTGCCTATGTTTGCTGTGTTTGAAAATCTCTAGGGAATAGGGAGTATAAACTCTCTTATTTTAAGTATAATATAAGAGCATATAAAAATTATTAATTATGGTTGTAAAAAAGTCAGATTATGAAGCATTGCTGGCTGAATATAGCAACTCGAGAGCTGCAATTGCACTACTTAAACAATATAGATTGTATTTGGAAATGGTGCCAAGTTTTCGTCAACTAGAAGATAGTTTAATTGCTATTCCTTTGCCAATTATTCGGTTACGGGAAAAAGGTTATGAATCTGGGAAAACTGTTCCTTTATTCTGTGATTTAGGGATTTTTATGTGTGACCCGGAATGGAAGGTTAAGACTGGGGTAGAAATTTTCGTTTTTATTTATCGACCTCAGGAAGATTTTTCCGATATACTTAGTCGTTGGCGAGAAACTCAGGTTTTATTAGATCAGGAATATGAGTGGGTAATGCCTCAAGGTTATAAACATATTTATTCTCAAGAGGCAGAGGAAATTTATCCTTTGTTTGTTTTATTTTCGGAAACTCCAGAAAGAGTTAAAAGAGGATTGATGGGAGCAAATTTGCCTTTTGTAATTCAGCCAACTTATGATTCGATGGAAGTAGAAGTTGAGAAGTCAAATATTGAGATACAGACAATTTTATCTCAGATAGATAATGGGGTTGATGATAGTTAAGAAACAGATAATGTATGATTAGGAGACCTTTTCAATTCAAACACAGATATAACTAGAGGGATAGGAATAGCTAAAACAGTATATAAGCTTGTTATTAATCTAAATAATAGTCGTTGTCCTTCATTGTTGACTAGATCTAGAACTGGATGTCCCAGGGCGTATGTATTTTTGGTGATTATTTCAAATATTTACGCTACAACTAGTGTCTTTGCATAATAATCTTTTGAGAAAATAGAAATTTTTTTTACCCATTGTTGTCAATGTACCAATTAGTCGTGGAAAGTGCTGTCATATAAAATCCGATTACAACCCACATTCTGCACTTCTTAAGATTATAGAGGTTTTCAAATTGATGAACTACATCATCACAACCAAAACCTTGTAGGGACCTTGCATGCAACGTCCCTACTGTGGTCTACCAACATGAAAACTGCTGTAAACAGGACTTACGTATTGCTTCTATATGTGGTGTCTTTTTGATAATCCTGATCCGATATTTACACTATCAGGACTTACGTATTGCTTCTATATATGGTGTATTTTTGATAAAAATTTTCTGATATTTACACTA
>JAKQYE010000154.1 GCA_023356605.1 Trichodesmium sp. MAG_R02
TAATATAATCCTGTCATTATCATCTAATAATTAAAGATTTTTAGCAAGTTAATTTAATATTTTGTAACCTTGTTTAAAGATACATTAAAAGTCATATCTATCTGGAAAAAAACTAATTATAGTATGGAGAATTTCATATCGACAGTACGCTATATATAGCGTACTTGCGTAAGTCCTGATTATAGATGAAAGAGTTGTTGAGAATTAAGCAAAAAAAAGGCTAAAACCCTTATTCGTCAAAGGTAAAAGTGTTTTCAATCCCTAAAATACTAAAAGTATTTTGAATTTTAATTTCCCAAAAACTCTAAAGTGTATTATTCTGGGAAAAGTATGAGATGCACCATTATATCAATATCTATAGTCATTCTGATTTAGATTGAGACAAAATCTTTTTGCTGTGAAAGGGTTTTAGCTGAAAAAGTATCCCACTCTTATTCGGAATAACTATACCTCTCATAAACCTGGTTTCTTATACCACTCCAAAGCAAGCGAATTTAACATTATCAGTTCACGGGGTCATTTGTTAACTCGCTATCTGTATATTTTATTCATAAATCTACCAGTTTTATCATGGTTTAAATATTTATTTTTTAGATATATAGCTAATAATTGCTCTATTAGTTTGTCTTCCCAAAATTGAAATTCACAAATATCAAGGACGTGATACCATCGCCAATCCGGGAATTAAAGCTTTTACAACTTGTCCTAAAGTGATTTTTTATCGACTATCAATTCCTAATTTTTGGTTGATTATTTACACAATTTTTATTTCATTAATGAGTCCTGCCACTATTCCTAAGTGGTAGAGATTTTTAACTGTTATTTGTTCTATTAAAGACACTTTTTTTAAATAGTAAATAATAAGGCCATCATGAGCTTTACGATCTCTGTTGCAGTTACCAAAGGCCATAAATAATTATATAGCAATCCTATGAGTGTTTGTGGTAAAAATCCTACTGCTTTTCAGGGAACAAGGAAAAGGGAACGGAGAATAGCCAAGAGTTTTAAAAGTTTTATTTACTTTTTGATTTGTCGCAACCGATTTAGGACTGCTATAGTTAGTTACATAGATAAATTTTCTGTAGCCTTTTGCAATACAAATTGAAGTATAAAATTTAGTATATAAGGGTTTGATACTATTTTTATAGCAGTTTTCACTTAATAACTACAAAACTTTTGCCTTCTGCCTTTAAGCCTAAAATCTCTGTATTCTTGAATAATAAAAACTCTCACAACATACTTTTCGCAAAAATACCGTTAAGCAAGAGTAAAAATTTGCAGGAATTGAGGAGAATGATGATTATTAGTTATCAGTACCTCCTGGTAAAGCAGGATCCTTGAAATACTGAGTCGAATATTTTTTTCATTCTCTATCCAACGGGAGGTTTGAGACCTTATTTGTTGGTCAAATCAATAATAAACAATTACAATAATGAGAGAAAACCCTGAATATACCAATAACTATGACACCAGCAGTTTTAATAGAAAATCTTCAAAAAAGTTATGGTTCATCCGTAGCAGTTAAAGACGTTTCCTTTAAGATAGAACCTGGAGAAATATTTGGTTTACTTGGCCCCAATGGCGCTGGCAAAACAACGACCCTACGCGCTCTATGTACCCTAATTACACCAGATGCTGGACTCCTAGAAGTATCTGGTGTTTCAGTGATTGACCAACCAAGAATAGCAAGACAACGCCTTGGGTATGTTGCCCAAGAAGTAGCCTTAGACAAAGTATTAACAGGCCGAGAACTACTGGAACTTCAAGGAGCAATATATCATATCCCTAGCAAACTGGCCAAAGAAAGAATCAACAAAGTGATTAGTCTCCTTGAGATCAAAGACTGGGCGGATAAAAAAACAGGTACCTACTCTGGTGGTATCCGTAAACGTCTAGACCTAGCAGCAGGTTTGCTACATCAACCAGATGTTTTAGTTTTAGACGAACCTACAGTTGGTCTAGACATTGACAGTAGAGTAGCAGTATGGGATTTTTTGCGTCAGTTGCGAGACTCAGGCACAACAGTTTTGATTACTAGTCACTATCTTGAAGAAGTTGACGCTTTAGCAGACCGGGTAGCTATTATTGATAAAGGAGTTGTTATAGCAACTGGTACTCCTTCTGAACTTAAAGATCGCGTAGGAGGCGATCGCATCACTCTGCGCATTAGAGAATTTTCTCCTGCTGAAGAAGCAGAAAGAGCAAAAGCATTACTTGCTCTTCTACCAATAGTTCAAGAAGTGATTATCAATGCTGCTCAGGGGAATTCCTTAAACTTAGTTGTCACGCCCCAGAGTGATGCTTTAATCAAAATTCAACAATCATTGCAAGAAGCAGGTTTACCTATTTTTGGTATTGCTCAAGCGCGACCAAGTTTAGATGATGTTTATTTAGCAGCAACAGGAAGAACCCTAATGGATGCAGAATTGGCTGCTTCCAATAGTCGAGACTTGAAAGCAGAGAAAAAACAGAGTATGCGCTAAGCTCATAGAATCTTGGGATCTATACTAAAAATAGATCGGGAAATGGAGGATAGGTACGGGGGTTCTATGGAACATCCGTACTGAGGAAAGGGGAATTTCTAGAGGAGGTGGTCGGAATATATTGGTCTGTTGCTGCCCTCTGCTATTATCAGCCCAAAATGTTAATATATGTGATGGTTTTGGACGCAAGCCATCAACCTTAAAAAAGCTTTACCGAAAATTTGGGTTTAAAGTCTTGTCCTTCTCGGGCGACTTTTTAGTTAATTTTTTTGAATAAATATGTTATCACAGCGCTTTTCAAATTGATGAACTACATCGCCATAACCAAAACTTTGTAGGGACGTTGCATAACAAAAAAGCCTTTCATATCGTGTAGCGAAACGTCTGCTTTCTCAGCTTTTCGTGAAGCTATTTCTTTCCGTTTTTTTAATTGCTTGACTAACAATATTGATTTATTTGCCTCTCATAAAGAGAGTTTGGGCTATATTAAAACTCTAAAACTTGTATAAGTCTTACTATTATAATATCCTAGCTGTGTCAGTCTCTAAATCTCAGTTATAGTCATTTTAATTTAGATTGAGACAAAACAATCTGTAAATGGCCAATTCTGAGGTTTTCTCCAGGGCTTTTTCAAAGTCAGACTCAAATTGGCTTTGTGGGGAAATAGGAAGATAGAGGTATAGGGAGTTGGATTTTTCTGAATAAATAAGGTACTTTAACCCGAAAATACCCTCCCTTACCAACCTATAGACATAGTAATTTGTGAGTGAGGATGAAAACGCCCTGAGATTTCCCCTATCTTACTTCTGACTTCAGCTATACCTTCTTCAAATGAACAGCAAACTATTTAAAAAAGTCCGAATATTAGATCCAGTTTTTGACGCAGACCAAGTTGCTGATGTTTTGATTATTGATGGAAAAATAGTAGCAGTTGAGAAAAATATTTCTCAGTTCCCTACTAAAACAGATATTCAAGATTGTCAGGGATTAATTTTAGGCCCTGGTTTGGTAGATTTATATTGTCATAGTGGGGAACCAGGGTTTGAGGAACGCGAAAGTATAGAATCTTTAAGGCAAGCTTCTAGAGCAGGAGGTTTTACCAGATTAGCAATTTTGCCGGATACTTTTCCTCCTGTGGATAATTCTGCTGGTTTGGCAAGATTACAAAATTTGGCAACTCAGGCAACTGATAAGTCTGCTTTTCCTGTTCTCTATTATTGGGGTGCTATTACCCAAGGTGTAAAAGGTGAACACATGACTGAGTTGGGAGAATTAGCAGCAATGGGTGTTGTAGGGTTTGCTGATGGTTTGCCTCTAGAAAATCTTGGTTTATTACGGCGAGTTTTGGAATATTTGAAACCTCTGAATAAATCTGTTGCTTTGTTTTGCAATAATTCTGGGTTGGCAGGTAATGGGGTGATGCGAGAGGGATATGATTCTATTCGCTTGGGTTTGCCTGGGGTTCCGACTATGGCTGAAACTTCTGCTTTAGCTGCTGTGTTAGAGTTAGTAGATGCTATTGGTACTCCGGTTCATATTATGCGGGTCTCTACTGCTCGAAGTGTGGAATTAATTCGAACGGCTAAAAATAGGGGTTTGCCCATTACTGCTAGTACGACTTGGATGCACTTGTTATTGGATACTTTAGCTATTGAGGCTAAGTCTCCTTTAAATACTGATTTTCTTCCTTATGACCCGAATCTACGTTTAGATCCTCCTCTAGGAAATTCTAGCGATCGCCTAGCTCTAGTTCAAGGTCTCAAGCATGGAGTTTTAGATGCTATTGCTATTGACCATGCTCCTTTTTCTTATGAGGAGAAAACTGTTGCTTTTTGTGAAGCACCACCAGGAGCAACAGGACTAGAGATAGCATTACCTTTACTATGGCAGAGTTTTGTCGAAACTGGACAGTTGTCGGCTTTAGACTTATGGAGAGTGTTAAGTACTCTTCCTAGTACATGTTTAGGATTGATTCCTGGAGATTTAAAACCTCAAAAGTTAGCAGAAGTTACCTTATTTGCCCCTCAAGAAACTTGGGTAGTAGAAAAGCCAACTTTGAAATCTCGTTCCTTTAATACACCTTGGTTAGGAAAAAAAATTCAAGGCCGTGTCTTGGAGTGGCAGGTTTAAAGCCGACATTCCGCAGATATTCATATATCTTTATGTATATTTACATTTCCAAATAGACTTATAGGAAAAACCTTTATTCTAGAACTTAATTTTAATAAACTCTATCAATAACTAATTTTTTGGGAGATAATTAGTTACAATTCTTCATGACAGTGAAAATTGATGTCCATAGCTATACAGCAGTTTTCGTATTGGTAGACCACAAGGGACGTTGCATGCAACGTCTCTACAAGGTTTTGGTTATGGCGATGTAGTTCATCAATTTAAAAAGCGCTATAAGGCTTTCAGGGAAAGAATTAGGGGCGATAGATAAATAAAACTTATCAATTTAATGTTAAGAAGTGCAGAATGTGGGTTAAAAGATATGACTTTTTATTCAGCACCCATATTAAATGTAGAAGCCATTGGGGATCTATGATCAAGGATAGGGGAGTAAGGGAAATGGCGTATTGGAGGTATTGGACTGCTGTAGAGTGCCTACAAAATTCCGGCAAAACTTTGATAAACCTGACCCACCTCTAAGGATCCCATCCTGAGAAGACATGGAGGTGGATGATTCTTGCTTTCCCTTTCAAACTGGGAGGTCGGCCTCTTTTTTTTTGGAGTTAATAAAGGAATTTGCTAGGGATGTCAATACTAACAACCGCCTCCTCATAAATAGCAACTGATAACTAAAATGACTTTCATTTGTATAGTGGTAGCTCATCTATTGTACCAAGACTATTAAGTGGCCAAAAGCGAAATATAGCTCGACCGATAATATTTTCATAAGGCACAAAACCCCAACAGCGCCCATCATAACTATGGTTACGATTATCCCCCATGACCAAATAAGAATTTGAAGGTACTCTCACAGGTTGAGAAAGAAACCTTTTATTAGGAGGACAAACATCTATTCTAGTTTCTTGGTGATTACCCTTTCTTGCCTCAAGTTCTGCCGGATTAAAATCTGAAGCAACATAAGTTTCTTCTACTAGCTGATTGTTTAAATATACTCTTCCACCTTTTAATTCTACTTGATCTCCGGGTAATCCAACTATCCGTTTAATAAAAGCATCTTTATACTGAGTTTTAAGTTCATTTGTGGGGTTAAAAACCACAATATCTCCTCTTTTTGGGTCTTTGAATTGATAACCCAATTTATCTATAATCAAACGGTCATTAATTTGTAATGTTGGTAGCATCGAACCAGAAGGAATATAACGTGCTTCGGCAACAAATTGACGGATTCCTAGGGCTAAAATTACGCTAAGTCCAATAGTTTTAATTGACTCAATCAAAGGATTTTCTTCATTTTGATTGTCGTCTTTATTAGTTGATTTATCTTCTTTATTCATCATCTATATCAATCACAGAGTTAATCTTAAAATACTGGTTTTGTTTAACATTTTTACCCATTCATGATTCAGGATTTTTTTTGAATACTCTATCTAAAGTATTGAAAATTATATTATGATTATACCTTGATTTTCGATGTTTTTGACCTTATAGTTACAATTATAGCAATCCTAGATAATTCGTAAAAAAAACTATAAGGGTTCCCTCTGCAAATCCCATTTTGTCTTAAGTTTAGAGACAAAATGCCTTAAGATAAAATGTTATAACCTATGGTGGGGGATTACTATAGTAGATATTGTGAATCAAAACTTGAAGGTCCTAGTTAGTTTGGTTTTACCGAAAAATTGGGTTTAAAGCCTCACCCTTCTGGGGTGACTTTTTGGTTTATTTTTTTTCCATAGCTCATGTTATCATACTTTTTAGTTCAAAAGTCAATTTATGAAAGCAAGATTTAAGCACCGTACATTTTCAACATTGGGACGAAAACACGAATTAGCAAAGCTATTTGGTTGTGTCTGCGTTGTCTAGAATGATAGTCTAGCTTGCTGTCACTAAAAGTACAAACCAGGAAAAAAACCGACTAATTCTGAACTACAAAAACAGTTTATTACTCATGCTAAAAATACTGAGGAAAGAGTTTAGCTTTCAGAGGTTTTTTACCCATGCTACTACAGCAATCTTTAAAGGATTTAAACTAGGCTTAGAAAAACTTTTTTAAATCAACTCAAAGCAACAGAAAAGGTAAACTTATAAGGCCTCCTAAATTTAAGAGGAGAATGTCATTGCCAACAGCTAGATTTATACAAGGTGGATTTAAAGTTAGTCAGCATAAAGTTTACTTAGCTAAACTAGGAAAACTGAAAATTTTGTGGTCAAGGGAACTACCCGCTATTCAATCATCAGTAAGACCTAATCAAAAATTCAGCTCATCAATATTTCCTAAGTTTTGTAGTAGAAGTTTTGCCCGAAGTATTGCCTAAAAATGATAATTCAGTAGGTATAGATTTAGGAATTAAAACTAAAGCGAGCTGTAGGGACGTTGCATGCAACGTCCCTACGCGGTCAAAAAATTGATGCACCAAAACTACTAAAGAAACGAATACTCCCAGTACCGAAAATTAAGTATAGTTATTTTAATTTAGATTAAGAAAAGTATTTCTTGCTATAACTCGCGTTTCACAAGAAAAAGTGTTTCACTTTTATTTGAAATGACTATAAGTCATTATCTAAAAAAACTAAGGGTTCTAAAAGATATGAAAAAGCTAAACTGAAAATAGCTAAATTTTATGTCAAACTGAAAGACACAAGGAGAGATTTCCTACACAAATTATCTACTGAAATGTCTGTGAAAACCAAACAATTGTTTTAGAAGTATGAGAAGTTTCTAGAATGGTTAAGAATAAGAAATTATCGAGAGCTATTTCTCAAACAGGGCACCAGAAAATTACAGATATTTTTAGAATGGATTTGCAGAAAAATACGGTCGGGATCTAAGAATAATTAGCCGTTGGGAACCCAAATCCCAAACTTGCTGTTGTTGTGGATTTAAAGGTGGAAAATTAGATTTATGAATATCCTGAAGTGGGAATGTCGTACATTGTGTGGCTAAACATGGTCGCGTAGGTTCAGGTCGTTCTATCGCTTTGGAAAATGCAGCAAGAAATATATTAGTCGCGGGTGGGCCTACCGAGACAAAAAAAACGACAGGTCGGCCAACGAAAGACTACTGCCAAAGTAGCAGCAACCTATGAAATGTCAACCCGCCGAGGAGCTAGGGATTGGCTGTTTCCCCGTGCCTTTAGGCTGGGGAGGATGAAGGACATATATTACAAATATCCTGATTGAAATAATACTATAGCCCACATTCCGCACTTCTTAACATTAAATTGATAAGTTTTATTAATCTATCGCCCCGAATAATCTCCCTGACAGCTTTATAGCTATAGACATCAATTTTAACTACTATAAAGAATTGTAACTAATTTTCCCATAAAAAATTAGTTCTTGATAGGCTATGTTAAATTGAGTTTTAAAGTGAAATAGATTTTTCATATAAGTCTCTTTGAAAATGTAAATATACATAAAAATTGCACTAATGCACTAATGTCAGTTATAGCCTTTTTCAAGTTATTGAAGTAGTTGTTTTGATGAGCTTTTGTGCATTTAAACGACAAATTGATTGTATGCCTCGTTCAGGGGAAAAAAACTTCAATCATCGGATAATTTGATGATTCTAGCTTACTAATACGCATTTTAAATTAGCATTAGCCTATATTCCTATTGCCTAAATTTACCTCCTAGTCCTTATTCCTTAATCCCTAAAATAATATAGTAAATTTCAAACCCAATTATTATCATGCCTTCTATTTCTTCTTTGTTGATTCGTCGTGCCCACATTCTTCTACCTAGTGGAGAATTTTTGGTTGGTGATGTGCAAACTCAAGGCCGAGAAATTATTCAAGTTGCTCCGAATATTTCATCTTCTGAGGCTCCAGAAAAAATCATAGATGCTGAAGGTTTGACCCTATTACCGGGAGTAATTGACCCCCAGGTACATTTTCGGGAACCAGGGTTGGAGCATAAGGAAGACTTATTTACTGCTAGTCGAGCTTGTG
Source organism: Trichodesmium sp. MAG_R02 (assembly GCA_023356605.1). GTDB lineage: Bacteria > Cyanobacteriota > Cyanobacteriia > Cyanobacteriales > Microcoleaceae > Trichodesmium. The sequence continues at coordinate 8,567 of JAKQYE010000154.1, forward strand.
TGAAAGGTGGTGTTACTTCTTTTCTAGAAATGCCTAATACTAAACCTTTGACTACAACTCAAGCAGCATTGGATGATAAGTTACAACGGGCAGGACAAAAATGTTTGGTTAATTTCGGTTTCTTTATTGGAGCCACGGCAGAAAATTTACCTGATTTATTAACGGCTAATCCAACTCCTGGGATTAAAATTTTTATGGGTTCTATGCACGGGCCTTTGTTAGTAGATACTGAAGAAAAGTTAGAGCCAATTTTTGCTCGGGGAAAAAGGTTAATTGCTGTTCATGCTGAAAATCAAGCTCGAATTGATGAAAGAAAAAAAGAGTTTGCCGGTATTTCTGAGCCTGCTATTCATTCACAAATTCAGGATAATGAAACTGCTTTGTTGGCAACTAAGATGGCTTTGAAATTGTCGAAGAAGTATGAGCGGAGGCTACATATTTTGCATACTTCTACTGGAGATGAAGCTGAATTATTGCGTCAGGATAAGCCTAGTTGGGTGACTGCTGAAGTTACCCCTCAACATTTGTTATTAAATACGAGTGCTTATGAAAAAATTGGTACTTTGGCTCAGATGAATCCTCCTTTAAAGTCTGCTGGTGATAATGATATTTTATGGCAAGCTTTGTTGGATGGGGTAATTGATTTTATTGCGACAGACCATGCACCTCATACTTTGGCTGAAAAGGGTAAAGGTTATCCCAATACTCCTTCGGGTATGCCTGGGGTGGAGACTTCTTTGCCTTTGATGTTGACTCAAGCTATCCAGGGCAGATGTTCTGTTGCTCAGGTTTCTAATTGGATGTCTACTGCTGTTGCTAAGGGTTATGGGATTCCGAAAAAGGGAGCGATCGCTCCTGGTTTTGATGCGGACTTAGTATTAGTTGATTTGAATAATTATCGCCCTGTTTTAAGAGAGGAATTAATGACAAAATGTGGGTGGAGTCCATTTGAAGGATGGAGTTTAACTGGTTGGCCTGTTGTTACTATTGTTGGTGGAGAAGTTACTTTTAATCGTGGTGAATTTAATTCTGAAGTTCGGGGTCGAGCTTTGACATTTAATGGAGCTTCCTAATTGATTTTGGCGACAACTGTGCAAGATATAAAACCCATGGTTCAAGCCTATCCCGAGTTGAATAATAGTTCAAGTTAACTAGCAAGGGAAAAGTAGGAATTGGAAAGATATCTTAGATGTCCATGTCAATCATAGTAAAGATAGGTCTATACATCCCTTGAATTTTAATAAGGAACATAAGTAAAATCATTATTTATAGTTATTTTAATTTAGGTTGAGACAAATATTTCTTGCTATAACTAAGTTTGAGCAGAAAAAGTGTTTTATTCTTATTTGGAATAACTATATTTACCACTACCAGAAATTTAAAAATTTTTTTCCCAAGGCGATCGCACCTCTTCCAATAACTCATATAATTTCTCTCCTTCTATCACTTCTTTTTCCAAAATCTGCTGAGAAATCTTTTCCAATAAATCTCGATTATAATTCAAAACTTCCAAAGCTTGCTGATGAGCTTTGTCCACAATTTCTTTCACTTCATTATCAATTGCTTCAGCAGTTTTTTCACTAACTAAACGACGGGGATTAACACCTTCATTACTTAAAAATCCTCCTTGACCACGGCGTTCATAAGCCAAAGGTCCTAACACTTTACTCATACCATAAGTTGTCACCATTTGTTCAGCAAAATCTGTAGCCTTTTGTAAATCTCCTGAAGCTCCAGTCGTAATATTTCCAAATACAATTTCCTCCGCAGCACGACCTCCTAAAAAAGTTGCAATTTGCCCGCGAATTTCAGCTTCATCTCTTAAAAATTTCTCCTCAGTTGGTAACTGCAAAGTATACCCCAAAGCAGCCATTCCTCTTGGCACAATTGAAATTTTTTCCACCTTACCACTACCAGGCATTAATGCAGCAACCAAAGCATGACCCACCTCATGATAAGCTACTATTTTCTTTTCGCGATCGCTCAAAACCCGACTTCTTTTTTCTAAACCAGCAACCACCCTTTCAATAGCTTCCGAAAAATCTACTTGTGCAACAGTTTCTCGTTTATTTCTAGCAGCTAATAAAGCAGCTTCATTCACAAGATTAGCTAAATCTGCTCCTCCAAAACCAGGAGTTCTAACTGCTATTTTATGTAAATCAACATCTTCTCCCAACCTAACTTTTTTAGCATAAATATTTAAAATTGCTTCCCGACCAACTAAGTCTGGACGGTCTACTAATACCTGTCTATCAAATCTTCCTGGACGTAATAAAGCTGCATCTAAAGCTTCGGGCCTATTAGTCGCTGCTAAGACAATAACCGTTAAATCTCCTGCCCCAAAACCATCCATTTCAGTTAACAGTTGATTTAAAGTTTGTTCCCGTTCATCATTACCACCACTATAGAAATTTCCACTGGTTCTAGACTTACCAATTGCATCTATTTCATCAATAAAAATAATACAAGGAGCTTTCTTTTTTGCCTGTTCAAACAAATCACGTACTCTAGCAGCACCAGTACCAACAAATAGTTCTACAAACTCCGAACCAGAAATACTAAAAAATGGCACTCTTGCTTCTCCAGCAACTGCTTTTGCTAATAAAGTCTTACCCGTTCCCGGAGGTCCGACTAATAATAAACCTTTAGGAATTCTGGCACCAATTTCAGTGAAGCGTTTTGGTGTTTTTAAGAAGTCTACAATTTCAGTTAGCTCTGTCTTGGCCTCTTCTACCCCAGCGATATCAGTAAAGGTAATTTTTTCTGATTCTCCCTCTACATAAACCTTAGCTTTACTCTTACTAATTGAGAGAGAACCTTGAGGTCCACGATTCATAAAAAACTGAAATGCTACTACTAATATAATCGGTGGAATTACCCAATTTAAAAGAATAGCAAACCAAGGATTTTTAGGAGGTGCAGCCTGAAATCTAACTTTATTATCTTCTAAACGTGTAAGTAATTTAGGATCATTTATCCTAGTAGTAGTAAGGAAAGGTTCCTGTTGATTTTCTTCTTTGAGAAGATATACAATTTGTCCCCTATTTATTTGAACTTCTAATACTTGTCCGTTTTGTACTTGTTGAATAAATACACTATAAGGAACGCGAGGGAGTTTGCGACGTGGCATGAATAAGTATACTGCTAATAACACACCTGCCAAAATTAATAAGGTACTTCCAATTTTAGTCTTACGGGAATTTTTCGGATTCTTTTTAATGCTCATATTTCTTGTAGTACAATCCTATTTTGTAATTAAAAATAATCGGGTATTTATTTGAGACTAATAGACTCAGGAATTACGCAGCCAATACCCTAATTATTGCTTTTATTCTGTGAAAGAAAGCAATATCAGGGATTGTGTGAAATTGCTCCTGCTTCATCTCCATGACTAAAAAATAAAGTCTTAAGACTCCCTTTTCAAGGTTCGGGAAAAAAATATTCGCCATAGGTATTTCAAGTCTCTAGGTTTAGCCACAGGTGCTGATAACTAATATCAAATTCGCTTATACAAAGTATCTTTTTCAACTTCCTCTCTAACCCTTCTGCCTTTTACCCTCAGCATAAATGGGTTACCTTTGGAATAGAGCTTCTTTCTAAACCTGATTTAGTCTGAAATGACTAGGACTTACCCAGTATCTCTATATAGTTATTTAAAATAAGAATGGAAAACTTTTTCTGCTGAAACTTAATTACAGCAAGAAATACTTGTCTTAATCTAAATTAAAATGACTATATATGGTGTATTTTTGATGAATATCTCATACATAGGAGCTCGTTAAGCCGAATGGATCCTACTTGTTCTACTCAACCTACTTTAATTCAACTTTGGTTTACCGAAAAATTGGGTTTAAAGCCTCGCCCATAAGCGTGCGACTTTTTAGTTGATTTTTTTGTACAGGTTATGTTATGGCGTTTTTTAGTTTACAAGAAGAAATATATTAGTCGCGGGTAGGCAATACTAGACAAAAAACGGACAGGTCAGCCAGTATAAGACTACTGCCAAAATAGCAGCAGCCTGTGAGATGTGAACCCGCCGAGGGCCTACGGTTAGGTCGTTTTTCTGTGCCTTTAGGCCGGGAAGGATGTCAATAACTACTACCTGCACTCAACCAAATTACCCGCAGAAACAAACCCCCGCAAAGGAGAACTAATTTTTACCCACTTACGTTTTTCACCATTTTTATCACGAATTAATTGATAATTGTCTACTAAAGTAAGCTGACTATCAACAGGTACTTTTCCTCTATACTCCGAAAGTCTAGAAGCGTCTGCACGCACTGCTAGACCTCGTGGTGCTTTTTTACTATCAATTTCACGACATAAACTTTCATATTCTTCTGAACTAAAAACTTCTCCTAAACGCTCTTTTGCAACTTCAGAACATTCTCTTAGATTAGTCTCATTTCCAGGAAAACCCCTAGACACAAATCCCAAAATAGGATAGGTTATTTGTACCCAGGTGCGACCGGCAGGTCCTCTAATATTTCGATAACCTTCAATTAATTTCACCCGTTGATTAGGATCTATAGTGCCAACTTTAGGAGAATTAGGAGTAGGTCTTTTCTGAACTGTTAAACCTGCTGCGTCATTAACTTGACGACATAAACTAGCAGTTTTTTCAGACATTTCACCTGTTTCTAGAGATACCTGAATAGTTTCTTCAGATACCTGAAAAGTTTTGACGCTTGTAGTAGCTTTTTTAGTAAAACTAACAACTATCATTAACGTTAATATTAATAATACCACTGATTGACGCATACTTAATTAAGTCAAAAGTCAAAATTCAAAATTCAAAATTCAAAAGTCATTTATGCAAGCAATAGAAGTTAAAAATTAAAATTCAAAAGTTACATTAAATCTGCTTGCTCTGGAGTGTTATGAGAAAATAGGTTTATGAGAGATAGATGTTATTAGTATTGTAGGGGATTTAATACAAAACCAGGTTTCTATACTTAATTATAGTCATTTTAATTTAGATTGAGACGAGTATTTATTGCTATGACTCGCGTTTGGTGCAGAAAAAGTTTTCAATTCTTATTTGAAATGACTATAAGTCAAAAGTAATTTATGTAAGCAATACAAGTTGTTACATCCACTCTTCACTCAGTTCAGGAAGCCGGTTAAAATTGCCGCAAAAAGCGTAAGTCACTAGCATAAACACGCCGAATATCATCAATTTGGTGTAGTACCATAGCAAATCTTTCTACTCCAAAACCTGCTGCAAAACCTGTATATTTTTCCGGATCATAACCCACTGCTTGCAAAACATTGGGGTCTACCATCCCACAACCTAATACTTCTAACCATTTACCATTCCATTCTAAATCTACTTCTGCTGAAGGTTCAGTAAATGGGAAATAGCTAGCGCGGAAACGAATAGGCAAGTCTCCAAACATTTGTCGGAGAAATTCTTTTATAGTTCCTTTTAGGTCGGAAAACCTTAATTCTTCATCTACCGCCAAGAGTTCAATTTGATGGAAAACTGCAGCGTGGGTGGCGTCTACAGTATCCCGCCGATAAACACGACCAGGGGCAATAACTCGAATGGGGGGTTCATTTTTTTCCATGTATCGGATCTGGACTGAGGAGGTATGGGTCCGCATTAAATTTCCGTCTGCCAGGTAAAAGGTATCCTGCATATCTCTTGCTGGATGGTCTGGCGGAGTATTCAGGGCTTCGAAGTTGTAGTAGTCACTTTCCATTTCTGGGCCAGTGGATATTGTATACCCTAAGCCAACGAAAATATCAAGAGCACGGTCTATGAGACCATTCAGTGGGTGGATTTTTCCCTGGGAGCGATGTACTCCTGGCATACTAACGTCTAAGGTTTCAGCTTGAAGTTGAGCAGCAATTTCTAAGGCTTGTAAGTTACTACGTTTTTCATCTAGGTTGGTTTGGATAGCTTGTTTAACTTCGTTGGCTATCGCTCCTACTTTTGGTCTTTCTTCCGGGCTTAGTTTACCCATGACACCAAGAATTTTGGACACTTGACCTTTTTTACCCAGATAGTTAATCCGTAAGTATTCTAATTTTTCTAGGCTTTCTGCTGTAGCGATCGCTTTTGTTGCTTCTTGGCGTAACTCTTCCAATTGAGTTCTAATATCACTTATCTGCATAATAATAATATTGATAATATTTTTATTTTTGGGTATTTTTTAATTATGATATACAGTTTATATAGCAGTCCGCCCTATTCTCAGTTTCCTGTTCCCTGTTCCCTAAAAACCAGTAGAATTTTTGCCATGAACACTCTAAGGATTGCTATAGTCTGATTTTATCATTGTTAGGACTTACCCATCCATATGAGTTTATAAATTACTTGTAAGGGTTAAGGCTGTTTTTCTCTACTATAAATAGTGGTGGCTGGGCAAGTTACCGAATTGCAACGGATATAGCACTAAGTCTTTTGGTTAGAACAATAAATTTGGGTTGTAAGGGATAGCTAATAGGCAATAGGGAAGTTTCCTAAGCTATTTACGTAGCAATCATAGAAGATTTGCTAGAGATTTAGGGATATAGGGATATCGGGAAGATAAGTTAGAGGATAAGGAAGAATCAAAAAACATTTAGCTTATCAGTCATACCACATTGATAAGTCAATATGCTGTAATTTTTTTCACATGAAATACAAAAAATTGTATTATACTGGTTCCCGGAAATAATATTATACTAAGGCGCTACTTCAATTATCAAGTAATTAATACAGACCGAATAATTGGACTTTGGACAAAAAGAACATATAGTTAG
>JAKQYE010000155.1 GCA_023356605.1 Trichodesmium sp. MAG_R02
ATTGATAGGGAAGTAGGGGGATGGGGAGATGGCGAGATTTGTAGATAGCAGAATCTTTTGTATTTAATATTAGATTTTAGCGGATGTTGACAGAGGGCAGAAGTTTTTTTCCCATTTTATTTTGATCTCATTTTATACACTAACGATACCAGGGGAATTACTATTATAAGATAGTATCTTTTCTTGGTGTTAGTGAATCAAGCTATGAAATCTATGTTTGTCAAGTATAAAATTATTTGGAATTAGGAGTTAGGCGATCGCCATTTCCCAGAAAATCATAGCCAAAATCACCAAAGCCACTTTGTTAATTACCAATTTGTTGTTGTTGAATACGAACCAACTCAGCTTGAATTTTTTCTCGCCAAGTTTCATATTTTCTTTGGATCTGCGTAATTTCATTAAACCGAGAAACTGTCAAATTATTTTTTTCAATAATTTTTTTAGCTTCATTACAGTAACCCACAGCAATCACCTGAATCTTTTTTTCTAAATCATCAAAGCTGCTTTTCTGATTACAAATAATTGGGGGCACAGACCCACCGGGACTTTGTTTTTGATATTCATTTTGAATTTCTCTATATACTCCTATTCTTAAATTCTCAATTTCTAATACTGAAAAAGCATATTTAGTTACTTCTTCAGGAGCAACTGCTTGATCTATTAAGGATTCTTGGGCATAGACTGCTCCAGTAGATATAGAGCTTAGTGAAAGATTAAACCATTTAGGTGTTATATTTATCATTAATCCTAGTGTAGACAAAGTTGCTACTAACAAAGACCTGGATAACAATCTCTGGGGACATAGTTGAATAGTACGAGCTAAAACTTTAATTTTCATACTTCTGATCAATAACAAATGTTAAACTCTAATATATAGAGTTGTATTAACCTGAGAAAGTTCCGACTTAACTAACTATGTTTAATAAAAGTAGAGAAAATTTAAGTGACTTAACATACATAATATTATCTCTATTTTCTACAAAAAAAAATTAATTACTAAATTACCAAAGTCTATATATTTGATCAAACTAGTGGGCTTTAAATATTTAATTTTTTATAATTATGCTTAAAAATGTCAAACAATTTGCTAAAATCAATCACATAAAAATCAGGTCCCAGGCTGCCCCTTTCAAGGGGATGAAAAAATTAGATTCAGCATTTCAAACCTCTGGCTTTAATTAGAGCTACTCATAACTGATAACGGATCACATAATTACGAATTCTAATTCTAGATACTGAAAATTCAGAAATTTTATGACCTAATATTAGTATTGATAAATGTTTACTACTAATGAATTTTAGGTTAATGGCGCTTAAGTCTTAGATAGTAAGTAAATCTTCATCTTACCTGGTTCGGAAATTAATGCCTTTTTCCTAAACATTATTCCTGATTTTTATAAGAAAAGGTATAATTTTATTACAGACTATCAATGGTAATTATAATCTTACTATTGTTTCACTATTATTCTTATAGATATAATTGGTGATCTACCTTGACTGAATTGTTGGTATTTAATTTATAAATCATAATGACTCATATTGTATTAGATGTTCGTCATCTCAAAGTTCAATTTACAACTGAAGAAAAACTAGTAACAGCTGTTGATGATATATCCTTTACTATTAACAGAGGCCAAACCCTAGGAATTGTTGGAGAATCAGGTTCTGGAAAATCTGTCACATCCCTCGCAACTATGGGTTTACTACTGACAAAATCTTGCGAAATTAGTGGTGAAATTTGGTTCAATAATTCCGAAGAAAATAAACAAAACTCTCAACCAGTAAATTTATTAAAATTATCAGAGCAGCAAAAACAAAAATACCGGGGTGGGAAAATTTCGATGATTTTCCAAGAACCTATGAGTTCTCTAAACCCAGTTTACACTATAGGATTTCAGTTAACAGAAGCTATTAGATTTCATAGAAATGTTTCAGTGACAGAAGCACGGCGTCAAGCAGTATCCCTGCTTCAAGAAGTAAAGCTGCTCCCAAATGATGAGGTATTGCAACAAAAATCTCTAGAAGAAATAACTGAGGATAGCCAAGATTTAGTACAAGTAAAATCCCAAAGGGAACTAGCAACAATAGTAGATAATTCAAGCAAACCTACTGTTAGTCAATTAGAAGATGCAAGGGATATAGCTACTGCTAGGCTCCACCAACGCCAAATAATGGAGCAAGTCAATCAAAAAAAGTTAGCTATGTTAGATCGTTATCCCCACGAACTTTCTGGGGGTCAAATTCAACGGGTGATGATAGCAATGGCTATTTCTTGCAACCCTACTTTACTAATTGCGGATGAACCGACAACAGCTTTAGATGTTACGGTGCAGGCAAAAATTTTAGACTTGTTACGGGAATTGGGAAAAAGTAGAGGAATGTCTATTATATTTATTTCCCATGACTTAGGAGTAATTTCCGAAGTAGCTGATACTGTAGTAGTAATGTATCAAGGGAAAATAGTTGAATCTGGTGAGATAAACCAAATATTTTATCAGCCACAGCATCCTTATACAAAAGGTTTATTAGCTTGTCGTCCTTCTCTACATGGCAAAGTTTTGCGTCTACCTACTGTTTCTGATTTCATGGAAGAAGTAATCAACTCTAGTGGAGTTAGAGAAGTTAGGGAAAAAAACACAGCAGTAGCACAACCACAAAATATAGATTTGCCAGAGGAAACAGCACCTAAGACAACTAAAAATCCGATTTTGCAAGTTAATCATTTGCGAGTCGGGTTCCCAATAAAAGGAATATTTGGTCAAACTCAACGTCTATTGATGGCAGTTAATGATGTTTCTTTTTCGGTTTTTCCCGGTGAAACTCTGGGTTTAGTAGGAGAGTCTGGTTGTGGTAAAAGTACCTTGGCTAGAGCAATACTCCAACTGATTCCAGTTACCAGCGGACAGGTATTTTTTGAAGGTCAAGAAATTACAAACCCCCAAATAGGTAAGTCAGGAATTAAGAAGTTTTTAGACTCGCTGAAAAATTCTCAGTCAAAAAATGGGAAAAATCTTAATCAAGAAAGATACGAGCAAATGTTGCGAAGGTGCCGACGGGATATGCAGATTATTTTTCAAGACCCTTTTGGTTCTCTTGATCCCCGCTTAACTGTTGGGGCAGCTGTGATGGAACCAATGTTAATTCACAATGTAGGTAATAGTTCTCAAGTGAGACGCGATCGCGCAGCACATTTATTAGAAAGGGTGGGATTAACTGCTGACTCCTTAAGTCGTTATCCTTATGCTTTTTCTGGGGGTCAGCGTCAACGGATTTGTATTGCCCGCGCTTTGGCATTGAATCCTAAGTTAATTATCTGTGATGAGTCTGTTTCTGCTTTAGACGTTTCAGTGCAGGCACAAGTGCTGAATTTATTAAAAGAATTGCAAGATGAATTTGGGTTGACCTACATTTTTATTTCCCATGATTTGAGTGTTGTGAAATTTATGAGCGATCAGATCATGGTGATGAACCAAGGTAAAATCGAAGAAATTGGTCTGGCCGAGCAAGTTTACGATCAACCGCAGCGAGAATATACGCGACAACTTATTGCTTCTATTCCTAGGGGAAAGACTTATAGCAATTAGCAAATCCCCTATTAGAATAAATAGGAATTACCCACACCGCCCCCAGTTTCCCAAAAGTAGGGGACTGGGATAGTGGGGAATTGGAAGATAATTGACATCCTCCCCGGCCTAAAGGCACGAGAATTCCTACCGAGCCCTAGCCCCAGCGGCCTGACATCTCACAGGCTGCTGCTACTTTGACAATAGTCTTATACTGGCTGACCTGTCTGTTTTTTGTCTCGGATTGCTTACCCGCGACTAATATATTTCTTGCAAAGTCGAAATAATTGTAACATAACCTGTGGAAAAAATCAACTAAAAAGTCGACCTAGAAGGGCGAGGCTTTAAACCCAATTTTTTGGTAAGGAATGAGAATTAAAGAAAGTCCATAACTTTTGTCAAAGAACTCAGATGATATGGAGTTTGGACAATTTACAGCGCTTTTAAAATTGATGAACTATAGTCGTTTAACTTTAGATTGAGACAAGTGTTTCTTTCTATGAAAGTGTTTCATCTGAGGACATATGTCTCATTCTTATTTACAATTATACATCGCCATAACCAAAACCCTGTAGGGACGTTTCTAGGAACTTCCCTACTGTGGTCTACGGACATGAAAACTGCTATAACTTTTGTAGATAATAGAATTTTGCTTCCTAAACATAAGAATCATTAACTACTGCTAGCTAATATAGTTATTTCAAATTTGCAATGACTATATCAAATACATCAAGCCCGGCAATTGGTAAAAGTTCGGAAAACCGTTCATAGCAATGTGACGGCACAACCATCAACATTGGCGGTATCTCCCAATGCTTTGAGGAATATCCCCAAAGCGCCATTCCAATATCTCGGCATTGAGTGACCGCAGTGCGGACATTTAAAATGCTTTGAGCCTCCTAAGTTTTGATGAATATGGCCACACTTTGTACAGGTTTTGGAAGTATATTCCTCACTTACATCTATTACGGTGGCCCCTCGTTTTAAACCATGGAACTTAAGAGTTTGTTTGAAACGATTACGTGCCCAATGTAGCATTTGGCGAACTGTTTTTGACCAATACTTTCACACATACTACATTAGTAGCAATTTGTAATATGTAAACATACCAGCCCACGTCGCCAAAGCACAATTTTTTGTATTTGATATTAATCTTCCTGTTATGGGGCAAAAAAAAACCCCCGCCTATAATGGTGGAGGTAGTCTTATCAGGGTGCATCTACCTTTTCTCTTTCCCGCGTTCCTATATTGATTCCGGAAATAATCAATTCAATTTTCTTTTTCTAATGTTGATTCTAATTATGTCGATGAACCATTGTTGCATTAGCTTGATCTGTGGGGACTACTAATAGTTCACTAATATTGACATGGGGCGATCGCGTCACACAGAAAAATACTAAATCTGCTATATCATCTCCTGTTAAAGGTGTCAAGTCTCTGTAAACATTCTTAGCCTTTTTTTGATCCCCATGAAACCTAACTTCACTAAATTCTGTTTCTACTAAACCTGGTTGAATTTCAGTTACTCGAATGGGAGTTCCTAATAAATCCTGCTTTAAACCCTCAGAAATTGCCCTGACAGCAGCTTTAGAGGCACAATAAACATTACCTCCAGGATATGCCCCACGACCAGCAATGGAACCAATATTAACTACATGGCCCCGACCTCGATTGACCATTTCTGGAACTATATAACGAGTCATATATAGTAACCCTTTAACATTAGTGTCAATCATTTCTTCCCAATCCTGAAAGTCCCCAATATGGAGTTTACTTAAACCCCTACTTAAACCAGCATTATTAATCAAAATATCAATATCTTTCCAAGGTTCGGGTAAAGAATTTATTGCTGATTCAACTGCTAGGCGATCGCGTACATCCAACTTTAATAAATAAACTTTAGTTAAGAATTCTTTAGTCAATGCTTCAGCAAGTTGTTCTAATTTTTCTTGGCGACGAGCAACCAAAATTAGTTGAGCTCCTGCTTGAGCAAATATTTTTCCACAAGAGTACCCAATACCACTACTAGCACCAGTAATCAGAACTATTTTATCTGTAACAGAAATCATTTTATTAGAATCAAATTTTGCTATTTTTTATAATTTTCTATTTATTCTAAAATAACTCGTAAACGATAAGTACTAATAGTAATACCTCCTTTCCGCATTAAAACTGCTGATAACCATTGACCCTCTGAATTTTCTGGAACCTCACCAATTTTAAAAATTCCCCCAGAAGATAAAGTTTCTAGTTGAAAATTAGTCGGTTCAAAACTATAAGAATTTTCATTAATGGGTTCTGTCAAAGCAGTTCCTAAAATAATCTGTTCGCCCAAGGGCTCTTCAACAACTACATCAAAGTTATACTTTTCACCTCGTTCTAACTCTCCTGGCAAATTAATACTAACAGTCGGTGGTTTTTTTCCTGAGATTAATTGATTACGCTCGGCCAAAATTTCTTGTTCAACAATCTTTTCATCTTCATAACGCTGCTTAGAAGTGATAGTAGATTTTAAAGTTATATCTCTATATTTCATTTCTTGAACGCCAGTAATATAGGTGATAGTTTCCGCCACAATAGCATCACCATCAATTTCCCAAGATGTAACTTTTGTACGATACTTAACTGATTTATAGAGTTGCCAAAACTTTTTTAAAGCTGCCTCTAAACTTTCCCGATTTAGTCCATCAGAATTAGTAAAATCATTACTATAAAAATATATGACATTTTCTAAGTCTTGACGACTGGCCGCTCTATCAATTTTTTCCAATAGTTTCGCCAGTTTTTCAGGTGTTTTATAGCTATTTTGAGCCAAAGTCAAATTCGGGGACAAAATTACTCCAGAAAAAACAGTTAAACCCAGCAATAAAGAACTAGAAAATATGGTTAATAATTGCCGAAATTGTATCAAAAATTTTCTTTGTGGAGGAAATGGGATTTGAAAAATAATCATTTTTAACTTATAAAAGTTGTTAGTTGAAAATTTACTGGTTATTAGAACCAAGTCCTATGGCCATAAATCAAATAAGTGGTCAGGAATCAGCACTTAGTAATTAGTAGGAGCATTTTTTTGATGAACGAAGAAGACTTCAAACCTCAGGAAACCATCGGGGTGAATAGTTGCCGCAGGTTTTAACCTAAGGCTCTAAAAGCTAATAGCTAGTTAAACTCTGCCCAATTTTACTAACAATACGAGCAATAATTGGACATTAAACCTGATTGCAAAACCAAAAGTCAAATAAATTACAATACAATACAGAAATTATCAATTTATCTCGTTTTTAATTTTTAATTTTTAACTTTCAACTTTTGACTTACTTGATTTTTATACCAGGGAGACAGAAACCTTGACCAATAAACCAGTTAAATTACTAATAGCAGCAAGTGGCACTGGCGGACATTTATTTCCAGCCATCGTTATTGCTAATCAATTAAAGGATTATCATATTGAATGGCTAGGAGTTCCTGACCGTCTAGAAACTAAGTTAATTCCATCCAAATATCCCCTCCATACTATATCAGTTGAAGGCTTTCAGCAAAAATTGGGTGTGGGAACCTTCCAGGTTTTTAGTAGACTCATGGGCTCTATCCTACAGGTAAGACATATACTTAAAGAAGGACAATTCCAAGGATTGTTTACTACTGGTGGTTATATTGCAGCTCCGGCAATTATTGCAGCTCGCTACCTGGGTTTACCAGTTATTCTCCACGAATCCAATGTTTTGCCAGGAAAGGTGACGCGCTGGTTCAGTCGTCTATGTAATGTTGTAGCCATAGGATTTGAGGAAGGGACAAAATATCTAGCTTCCCAGAAGACTGTATATGTAGGCACCCCCGTAAGAGAAGAATTTCTGTCTCCCCAGTCATTAGATTTACCTATTCCAGAAAATGTTCCTGTAATTGTAGTTGTTGGAGGTTCTCAAGGAGCAGTGGCCATTAACCAATTAGTAAGAAAATGCATTCCAGCATGGGTAGAAAATGGAGCTTGGATTATTCATCAAACAGGGGAAAGTGATCCTGATGCTTTTAGCATAAAACATCCCCAATATTTCCCTATGACGTTTTATCATAATATGGCCAGTTTATTTCAACGAGCTAATTTGGTAATTAGTCGTGCGGGTGCAGGTAGTTTAACAGAATTAGCAGTTACTCATACACCATCAATTTTAATCCCTTATCCTTATGCAGCGGATAATCATCAAGCTTATAATGCTGAGATTTTTTCTAATCAGAATGCTGCTTTAGTTTTTACTGAGGCAACATTGACTGCAGAAAAACTCGAAACTCAAGTTTTAGAGTTATTAAAATCATCAGAAAAGCTAGAAAAAATGGCTGTAGGAGCAGAAAGTTTAGCAGTTAAAGATAGCCATAAAAAATTAGCAAGTTTAGTTCATAATTTTTTATGTCATTAAATTATTCTCAAAAAGGTAAAAGCTAATTAAGAGATTAGCATTAAGAAGTCAGATAAATAAGTGTAAATCATGAATTTCAAGATCAATTGTTTTGGAAATATTTTGATTATCTATCAAGCCAGCCTGTATTAGTTTTCTCATAATTTAGTTTAACCAAAATATCCTCAAAGAGGACCACGAATCTTGCGGGGTGAATTCCTTTAAAATATCCTCTCCACTGCTGTTTTTTCCTGACCTTATGTGTTTTCTATTTGATATAAAACCTGAAAACAGACTATTATTGTAAGCTATTTTTAATAGACGAGATATTATCTTCTCATTGAAACCTAGAAACTGAACAATATTTCTAGATAAATTCAGACCAATATCTTGAATTAAATCTTCATACTTTATTTCTATAAACCCTTAATTATTATAGTTCCAATATTTGATATATTCAATTGTATTTCTATATGAATTCTCCATTTCAGATATTAACTGAATCCTCAAAATATGAATAATAATTTAGTTTTTCTTGAGAAGTAAAACCTCCAAACTTTTCTCTTTTAATATGTCACCATTTTTCTGGTGATTTCTGATTATAAAAATAGCTAGAAACAATTGTATGTAGCATTCCTAAATAGGTTGGGACACTTCAATAAGTAAATAAAACTTTTAAAACTCTTATCTATTCTCTATTCCCTGTTCCCTGTTCCCTAAAAAGCAGTGGATTTTTTGCCACGAATAAAATAGGATTGCTATAGTCATTTTAAATAAGGATGAAACTTTTTTTTCACCTAAAATACTCTCATAGCAAGAAAAACTTGTCTCAATTATATTGTGAAAACACTATATTTTTAAGGTCTCTGATAATCTGCAATCCTTTGTAATTAGAAAGCTTATTAAAAAAAATATGATTTATCTTGAAAGAAAATATCAAAGTTACCAGATGGATATATCAAAGATTTGTTGCCTCTATTTGCATAAAATTTTAAGTCATAATAGGAAGTACATATAATTGACTATACTGGACATCCAAAAAGTTCCAGTTTTCTGGTGCGTTCCAATTAAAATTATATTATCTAGAATTTTCCCTAGCACCAAACCCTTATGAATAATTCCTAGGGATTTATGAATACAATATCAAGTTAGCTTTAATAGTGATTTCATTCCTCTCAATTGTATTAAAGTTTATGTTAACATTAGCAGATTATAGTAGTAAAAAAAAGATAGTGCTAAAGATTCAGCAAATTTAGTACGTCAATTTTTCCACATAAATAGTTTATAGTTAAATATTCATTAGTAGTTTTTGAGAGTGACTATGTGGCGTAAATATTCGTGGCTAAAGTTAAAAAAGATAACAAAATTAGAACCAGCAAATTATCTTAAAGTAACACATAATTCCTTAAGTTTTCCAAGCAGAAGAAAAACCAAAACCAAGCAAATTGTCAAAATATTAATTATTGCTTGTTTAATACCTTTGCTATCTTTCATAGTACCAGCCTGGGGACAAGCCATTGATAATTATTTAGACAAAGCTCCAGTAGAATTGAATGGTCAAGAATTATTTGAAGTAGCAGGTAATAAAGAAAGAAATTTGACCGCTACTGAACGAGCAGCAATAATCAGTTCAAGATTAGAAAGTATCTTCAGGTCAGGTAAATCTATCGAGGTAAATATAGACAAGCAAAACAAGGAAGTAATTTTGCTTACTAATAATAACTACCTACTAACTATAACTACTGCAGATGTCAAAGGAAGAATGAAAACAGAGGAGCAAGCAATCATCTGGAAAGATAAGATTGAAGAAAGTTTTAAAGTAGTGCCAAAAGAGTCTCAACCTCCTGACCTCTTAAAAGAATTATCTATCAGTATTATTTTAATTGTAGCAGCTTTAAGTCTAGAACTATTTGGGGGTTTATTAAAGTTTAAAATTAGCAATTTATGTGAGAAAAAATATCCTCATATTGTCAATTATTTACCAAAAATTTTGCCATTAATGGTAATTTCTATCCGAGTCATAGTATGGATACAAATTACCCTTTATATAACCTACATACTACCATTTACTCGTGAATATCGTGAGAAAATATTAGGTATTTTATATGATAGTTTTACTTCTCGTATCTTTGATCTAGGCAACAAAGGTCTTTCCATTGTTGATCTGATATTTTTAACTGGATTAACCATTGGAATGTGGAAAGGAGTTGGGTACTTTATTGATATTTTTAGAACTAAAATTGTTAGCTTAACGGGAGCAGACCAAAGCGTTCAAGATACAATCAGTTTCTTAACTAAATATGGATTAATTTTTTTTGGTATACTAATTATCCTACAACTTTGGGGTGTAGATATTAGTTCTTTGACAATTATTGCTAGTGTTCTTGGTGTAGGTATCGGTTTTGGTCTACAGAATATTGCTAACAATTTTATGAGTGGTATTATTCTAGTTTTTGAACGACCAATTCAAGTGGGTGATTTTATTCAAGTAGGAAATTTAGTAGGTGTTGTTAAAAAAATTGGTCTGCGTAGCACTTACATTACAACTTTAGATAAAGTTTCTTTAATTGTTCCTAACTCTCGATTCGTAGAAAATGAAGTTTTGAACTGGAGTCACGGTAACCCTATTTCTCGGCTAAAAATACCAATAGGTGTTGCTTATAATTCTAATATTAAGTTAGTTAAGAAAGCTATTTTAGAAGTGGCGAAAAGTCATCCAGAAGTATTATTGAACCCCTCCCCACAACTTTGGTTTGAAGAATTTGGTAATAGTTCTCTAAATTTTAATTTGTTGATTTGGACTAGAGAACCACAGAAACAATATCAACTCAAAAGTGAGTTAAATTATCGCATTGAGGCAAGTCTAAGAAAATATCGAATTGAAATTCCTTTTCCCCAACGGGATTTCCATTTAAAATCCCCTAGAATAGAGGAAATGATAGAGACCTGGATGCGGAAAAATTCTCCTCCTCAAAGAGAGCTTTACTATCCTAATAGTCTTAAATTGAATTTGGAAAATAATGTTTCTCAGTTGGATATAAATGAAGATGATCATGCTAAAGTATCAACCAAAAATATAAATATAAATATAAATATAAATATAGATACCTTAGTTGCAGAAATGCGCGGTCCTAATGGAGTATCAATTAAAGACCGCCAACATCGGTGGGATGTCTACTTAAAATGTTTTGTTGGTTCTGAGGCAGTAAAGTGGTTAATGGGAACTCAGAAACTCAACTTACATCAAGCAATTTATATGGGTCAATTATTAATAGACCGTGGCTTAATTCATCATGTTCTGGATAGACATAATTTTAAAAATGAGTATCTTTTCTATCGTTTTTATGAGGATGAAAACTTAGGGTAAAATGTGTCTAGTAAACTATAGAAGTTCTAAATAGGTCGCGACAAATCAAAAAGTAAATACAACTTTTAAAACTCTTACCTATTTTTTGTTTCCTGTTCCCTGTTACCTAAAAACCAGTAGGATTTTTGCCACGAACACTCATCGGATTGCTATATCAACTGAATTGAGAAAATTTCACCAAAAATTATGGGTATATTTTTTACTTATATCAGATACATAACTTGCTTTCTATCAAATATCAAAGAAAAATTATTAGAGGGCATATCAATTTTTTCTTGGAGTTTTAAATCATAGAGTTATGCCACTTTTTTTTAATCAGCAATATCTTTTAATCCCCATCCAGGCACTCCTGTTGAATTTAAGGTTTCATTAAACTGTGTGTCTGATGCACTATTAAATGTCCCATCAACTTTAAAAGGACCATAAATCAATAAAAATCCATTCTTATTAAGTAACTGTTCAGTACACTCCATCATGCCATGAGCAGAATTAATTTGTTGAATTTGTTGGCTCAAATTCTGATGATGATTCATGTATCTTTTGGTGCTACATATGATCTTATATGCCAGATTTAGGGTTGCTATATAATCTAGTATTATTTATAATAGCCATTAATTATCTATTTTATACTTACTTGGATTTAAAAGATAGCTCAGTTACACAACAAGATAGTTAGAATCAGAAAGAGTACATTGTATGAACTTATTACTGATTTGGCTTTTAATCACAGCCAGAAGGTACTATTTGTAGTGTAAAAATCTGAAATAATTACTAAAAAGATACTATAGCAATTCGCCCATAGGTTGCGACAAATCAAAAAGTAGATAAAAAAGTTGAAACTCTTAACTTTTGACTGTTTCCTGTTGCTTGTTGCCTAAAAAGCAGTAAGATTTTTAGCACGAATAAAATAGGATTGCTATATATACAGCAGCAGTGTGTAAGTCATGACTATATAAAAAGTATATGAATAAGTTATATTGATTAAATGAGGTATTAAATTTTGATTCTATATTATCAACGTTCTGATTACAAAATCTGATTACAAAACAAGAAGTATATGTTCTGTTTGTGGCAAAAGATTAAAATAGTTAGGAAGCCATAATTTTCTCTTGCCAAACTAACGAAATTACAGTTTTTCTAGTTTTAAGACAATAAATTAAGATTAAAAGCTATGCCTGAAATTAATGACATCATCAATAATCGCAAGGCCAACGCAGCCACAGCTATAAAAAAGAAGGAAAACTTAGAAGAGCTTGAGAGGAAAATTAGGGAGCTTCAGAGGTTAAGGCCAGAAATTCTTAAAGCACCGGGCATTACTTCTCTCCTATCCGATGGCTTAGAAAAAGTTAACCTTCAAGACATCCTTGATATTGTTAGTCAAGAACGAAAGCTGTGGGAAAGGATTGAGAAACGCCTAAGTAGGGATACCATTAACATTGCTGTTGTGGGTTTAGCACGTCAAGGAAAAAGCACGTTTCTACAGCAAATAACTTTGTTAACAGATGCAGAAATTCCTGCCAGTGATGGTCCACCTTGCACTACCACTCAAAGCAATATTTATCATTCACCACAAGAAAGTTATGGCAGAGTTCATTTTCATTCTAAAAGTTCTTTTTTGGAAGAAGTGATTGTACCTTATTTCAAGAAATTAGGCTTGACAAGTTTCCCTCAAAAAATTGAAGATTTTGGTCGGGCACAACTACCTAAGTTACCAGTAAATTTTTCTGCTAATGATGAGTCTATTTATAACCATCTAAAAGATGAGTATTACGCACACTTTTCTGACTATTACCACCTACTAAAAAATGAAAAATATGTCCAGCGAATTAGACAGGATGAAATTAAGGAGTATGTTTCTCAAAAGTATGATGCTGCTAGCCAACCAACCTTTTTTCATCACTTAGCTGTGGAAAGGGTAGAAATTTTTTGCCCGTTTCCAAATAGAGGGGTAGAAAAAATTGCTGTAATTGATCTGCCTGGTCTTGGGGATACCCGGCTAGGGGATGCAGAACGAATGATTAAAGCCCTCGCGGAAGATACTGACTTTATTTTGTTTATTCGCAAGCCGACTGCCACTGGTGATTTTTGGGGACAACGAGATGTTGATTTGTATGATGCGGCACATCAAGCTTTGGAAGATAAATTACCTCTCGAACAGTGGTCTTTTATGCTACTTAATTATGATGGACAAAATGGGAGAGCGTGTAAAGATTTTCAAAATACGATTAAGTCTAAAGGAATTCACGTTAAGGAATATCTTCAGTCTAACTGCAAGAATTCAACATCAGCCAAGGAAGTTTTAACAAAAATACTTACATATTTGGAAAGAAACCTAGTCAGATTAGACAAACAGTATATGTCGTCAACTTATCAACAATCATTTAAGCGCCAACAGCAAGTGAGACTAGAACTACAAGGACTGGAGCAAGCAATAGCTAGTTATGGGGATATCAATGCTCAGTATGTAGTGCTCAGAGATAAATTTGTGCTTCAACTTTACAATGATATAGAAAAATTCCGAGAAGAAAAGCGAGAAGAATTCGACACTCCCAACCCAGAATTTCAAGCCGAGGTTGATACAGCAATTAACCGGTGCCAACAGGAGTTTAATATTCCTGATTTAGAGCGTTTAAATAGTTGGGTAAGAAAAGATGGAATTGATGCTGTTTATTTTCGAGCTAAACAACAAATGCGTCCGGGAATATTGAAGAATTTTCACTTAATGGAAACTGGTCTCAAAGCTGCGGTTGATCAGACAAAATTAGATTTAGCAAATATTCTGATTCAACTAGGAATTGGAGATGTAGTGAAAGATAGTGAACTAGAGTTTTTTCCTGCTATGGTAGAGATTTTGAGCAAAAGTAGTAGTTTGCCGAATCTTAGGTTTGCCTTTGAATTTATTGCTTCTTTTGAAGTTACTTATAAAGGATTGATTCAATCCATAGTTTGGCATCAGATTGTTGATATTTTACCTCCTAATACCATGACTTTTACTAAGGCATCATATAATATAAATACTGGTAATTTATCTCCTAATACTATAGATTTTACTAAGGCTTCAGATAATATGAATTTGGTTGTTCATGACCTTCAGAAACTCCATCAAAAAGTGATTGAAGTATGCGAAAAGATGTTAGATGAATTAGGAATATTTGTTAATAATGGACGAATATCAATGGTAGAAGAATTTGCAGATTACATTACACGGGCAGAAGGGGTACAGGCTGAATGGGACATTTTTTTGAGCAATAACCGCAGTAAAGTTTGGCCGGAACTTAAGGAGATGGAAGAACAAGAGCAGTTACGAAAATATTGGCTGTCTTTAGTTCAAGAAGCACTGGCTATTAATGAACAAATTAAGCTCTCTTTTTCATAACTCGATTGATTTAAAGTGAGTTAAACTAGGTAAAATGTTAGCTATAAATTTAGTTGATTAAGCATATTGAGCAAAGTAACTTAGAACAAGTTATTTGCTCAATAAAAATAAAAAAATGTTAGCTATTCGTTCTTCAGAGAGGATTGCTATATTAACTTGTAGTTAGTAAACAAAACACAGGGGTTATTTATAATCATGGTTCAAGAACAACAACGGCAAGAAACAAAAACAATTAAACTGGGAATTTGGGGAACTAGAAGTGCAGGAAAAACAGTTTATATGCTCATGCTATATCATTACCTTCAAAGGTCAAAAAGAAAAGACA
>JAKQYE010000156.1 GCA_023356605.1 Trichodesmium sp. MAG_R02
AATGCTTCATTACGGTGATGAGTGTCCTATTTGCCACAATGTCAAAAAAATCAAACGCAACCCACCTCCTCCAAAGTCAGACACCATTGGTGTTAATACTACTAGACAAATTGATTCTGAAGTCCCCCCAAAGGCCGACAACAATAGTATTAAAGGTACTAGAACAACTGCCTCTAAAGTATCCCCAACAGCACAAAAGTCAAAACGCGACTGGCCTCTTGTTGGGGCACTTACGATTTTGAACCTGGGGAGTGGATTTACCACTGTGCGTGGTGCATCGCAAATTCTCCCGAGTTTTGTCGCCTATCCTATGGGTGTTACTATTCAGGGAGTGTTATTTGCGTTAATTGCTCGTTTATTCCTGAAACACGCCCCCTTAATTAAATGGGTAGTTGTAGGCGGCTTTTCAACTTTTAGCGTTTACACTAGCTTTTTTGCTTACTATGATTTACTAAATCGAGAGACACGGGAAAAGACTCGTATTGAGCTAGCTAATTCTGGTCATGAAAGCTTAGTAGGAGAATTCTTTACCCCGATTCAAAATAAAGTTAATTCCTTGGAAAGCGAGATAGGTATTATTAACAAAAAAATAGAGAAAGAAACTCAAGGAGAGAGGGGAGGAAGACCAAAAGGTTGTGGAAAAGTGTGTCAGCAACTAAAAGAAGAAAGAGAAATAGTCGAAGTACAAAAAGCTCAACTTGAACCATTAGTCAACCGCTTACAGCCTTTGTTTAACTACAATGTGGAAGATAAGTCACCAAAAGAAATTTTTCAGACTGACTTGAAGGCTTTATCTAAAGTTGGGGAAAATTGTTTACGAAAAGAGCTGTTATCAGAGCTAGAGATTACTTGTTTGCCCGATAAATATTTGAGAGCTTTAAACCCACAAAATCCTGAATACAAAGAGCTAAAATTGACATACATCGATCCAGATCTAGAGGTTGATTTTCTTGCGCCCATTTTTAAGGTTATGAAAGGTGAAGGTTCTGCCATAGCATCTGTCATTATGGCTTTGCTAATTGATGGCTGTATCATTTTGTTAGGAATTGGTGTTGAAATTCGCCCCCAGGTAACTCGTCAACGACAACAAACATTGACCTTGCAAATAAAAGATGGTAAGATTGTGGAGTTTTTAGACCTGTTACTATCGAAATCACAAAATGAAACTATTGAAATAGAAAAAAGCGATAACAATAAAAATGAATACCACAACTTGCTCAGTTGGCTGTCTGTAAACACTCAATTGATTTTGCAAGACGATGAAGATAAAAGCTGGTACTTTCCATCTTACAGTAGTAAAGATAATTTTCAGAAATGGTTGGTAAATCAGAGAAATTTGCAAATTCAGGCTCGGGCTAGTACGAATTTATTGGAGTTCTGGAAGAAAAAGCTTCCAGAATATTTTGTGCTTGAGATGCCAATAGTTTCAAAAGATCAGGATTAAATCTGGGAGAGATTGCTTCTTTTTCCTTGCAATAACGACTGTTAAACTGGATTTTATATAATATATAGTTTTTTAAATTTAGATTGAGACAAGTATTTATTGCTATAACTCGCGTTTGGTGCAGAAAAAGTTTTCCAATATAATTTGAAATGACTATATCTGGACAGTAAAAAGTTTTTTGATTTATGATGCAGATTTAACCTTCGAGAGGTACACCTATGCCGGCATTTTGCCCGCATTGAATTTTTAATATCTGTACTTCATAATTTGCTGTAACTGATTAGTGATCACTGATTAATAAACAAGTACTTTAATAATTCTCAGGACTTACGCAGGCAAACTGAGAAACCCGGTTTCTCGTAGATATTTATGGGTTAAAAACAATGATTTACTGTCTTAACCGAGTTTCTTTGTGTAAGTCCTGAATTCTTTCTTTTACACCCAATTTCAGTAAGCGATCGCTATGATCATCCTGTCCATAATGGGAATGGGTCCATCTCAGATATGCAATCAATAAGTCGAAATGCTCAATCGAACACAAAGGAAGTAAAATAGAAGGTAGAACTGCTAAAAACTCAAGCATCCCTCCCTAGTATTACATATGACGGAAAAGATACCTCTAGGGGTTCTATAAACCTTGGGCTTATCATAAGGGGTCAATTTTTTCAAGGCTTTATCTGATAATAATTATGAAGGAAGATTATCAGTGAAAATACACACTAAACAAGACCAAATATTTAGATTGCTTTCTAATAGAGTTGTTTGGAAA
The DNA here is from genome assembly GCA_023356605.1 of Trichodesmium sp. MAG_R02. Lineage (GTDB taxonomy): Bacteria > Cyanobacteriota > Cyanobacteriia > Cyanobacteriales > Microcoleaceae > Trichodesmium. The sequence continues at coordinate 2,214 of JAKQYE010000156.1, forward strand.
TCAAAAGTTAAACTGCTCAAAAGCTTACTGTATAAAGCTTTCATTGATTTACATCAAAAATGACTATAAACCTCAACTGATAAGGATTTTAGCTATTTTTTTTGTTTAATTCCCAACAACTCTAATATATTTAGATTGTTTTCTAATATATTTAGATTTCTTTCTAATAAGGGATAAGAATCAAAAAAAGATGTATATTAAAAATATGGATGTATAGAGTATTAATTTGAAAAATATACCGATTCAAAAATGAACATAGATTAGTTTTATCTCTGCTAACTAGAGTAGTGTTAGGTCTATTAACTATAGCTAACACGTTAACTTAGCATTAGCTCTTATATTATCTGGATATTAGAAATTAGAGTTCTAGTCAAGTATAACTGCTAAAAACTAAAGCTAGCCATAGAAGTAATTAAGTTTATCAGTATTGAGTATATTGACATAATAAATTTACTCTTGGTCTTTTTTAGCAATTATAATGGAGAAACTATATGCTCTTAAGCACAAATAAAAAAAGTACTCACAATGTTCCGGTTAATACCGAGTGTCATACTCTCTTAACCACAAATAAAAAAAGTTCTGATAATGAGTCCATCAATGACGAGTTAGTCTCAAAAAAAATGGGAAATCAAATCCCACCTACAAAAGAATCAAATGTTCATTTACATATGGTTTGGTTAAAAGATGAAAATGGGCATTTATTTGCGCACTGGACTAATCAAAGTTAGTTGAGGCTAAGTCTTGGAATCTTCAAATAATCTATTGAAAGAAGGAAAACATGAAACTTAGAACCCGAGAGTAATATAAGCTTTTGGTGTACAATAAGGGGTCAATATTATTTGTCTTTTTTAGTGAGTTTGGGTTAGGGTTGCATTATTCAAAGTCTTTCAAAAGTATTGCGATCGCTTAAATTTTGCCACAGCACAGACTATGAAAAATCTACTTAAACCTTATTGCCATGCTGCTGATTGAAAGGGTTTCAGTAATTTAGCCTATGTACCTATTCTGGCTCGAAAAGTTTAAGGCCAGCTTAAATTAGTCTAAAATATCGGTTGAGAGAATTATTAAGGAATTTTTGTATTGGATTTCAAGATAGATAACAATTATCGGCAATTCCATTAATTTATATTAGCGATCGCCAATTTTAGTTAAAAAACAAACTGAGTCCGGAATATACTAATCCAAATAGTATCATTAACATGATCATGATTAGGATTAGTAATCACAAATAAACCAGGAGTCAAAGAGATATTACAGGACTGTTCAGATTTATAAACTACATGGTCACAACCAAAACTTTCTAGGGACGTTCCATAGAACCTCCCTACCGTGATCTACTAAAATGAAAACCGCTGTATCATTAACTTGAAAACGAAAAATCGCATCTATATCCTACATTCCCCACGTCAAAATGTAGCATCTCAAATCAAAAGTTGGAATCAGCAAAGCAATAAAACCTTATGTAGAATAGTTATCAAATTGGGTAAAAACTAAACAACCATCAATTCATATAGATAAAAAGCCTTGGCCAGTAAAGGGAATTAAAGAGCTGCTATGGGTATTTACAAATCAACATTTCTGTCTATTCCAAACAGCAGATATTAGGAATTGTGAGGAGTTAGAATCCAAGTTAGGCAGAAAAAAACCTTCTAAATTAAGAATTCTAAACTCGATCATTCCAGCTTACTAAAGCTCGCTTTAATATGATCAAAACTATTGAACCAAGCCCTGAATTTCAGTATAACTATCAGAACCTTCTGGGTCTTCTAATTTTCCTTTGAATTTATCTTTAACTGTGTCCGGAATTAATGATTTACGACCAGGACTTGTGCCAATTGTTAATAATTTTTCTAGTCAACCTTGACGATATTGACTTAACCACCTGGAAATTGTCACTCGGTGGTGGCCAGTTAAAGTAGCTAGATGGCCAACAGTTTCGGCCTGGTTGGTAACAAGTAAATATAAAACTTGTACTCTTTCTCTATGTTTAGCTATTTTTTGGGCCACCAACAACTTTTTCAGGGTCTCTTCTGACTCTGTAATATTAATTTTTAGCACTCCAGACATAGATAGGTGAAAAATTATGTTATCGCTTTTGTTATTTGTAACATTCTTTTTTTTTAATTGTTATTAGACATTAACAGAGAAAAAAATAAATTTCCGTGGTTAGGGGATAAGCAAATTTTAGAATGAAACAGCCCTGGATATTTTAGCTAGTTTGTAGCATTCTTTGTTGACCCTTGGCATTAGATGCCTCCGAACAAAGATGTAGATAGGCCTTGCTGAAAAAGTCTTTTTCAGGACCCTAACATCTCCCAGGAAGAGAAGCAGGGAGGCTCTTGTGCAACTTCCCTACAGAGGAACCGGGAATTTACCCACCTCTAACCCCTCCCGGTCGACGGAGTTGGATATATAGTGATTTTAATTTAGATTGAGACAAATATTTCTTACTATAACTCGCGTTTCAGCAGAAAAAGTTTTCTATTCTTATTTGAAATGACTATATTTGTCCCCTGATTTTTCTCCTATGGGAAATCCCAAAATACTAACTTTTTGAGCTCTCAGGACCGAAGACTAGATACTTTTTTCGCTTCTCAAAAAGCTAAAACCTTTATTTTTCAATGCTTTTGGATTCAGTCACCAAGCCCTAGATGGGTTTTATCGAACCTCTCTACAAGGATTAGGAAAAACAGTAGTAGTGCCAAGTCCTGGAAGCCCAAGCTAATGCTCATTTAAAATATGTATTAGTAAGCTATAACTTAGAATTCAGAATTTAGAATTTAGAATTTAGAAGTGTTTTTTCTGCATAGTGATATATAGTCATTTTAATTTAGATTGAGACTTGTATTTCTTGCTATAACTCGCGTTTCAGCAGAAAAAGTTCTCCATTCTTATTTCAAATGACTATACAATCAATTTCTCGTTTAAATGCACAAAAAATTCTGATAATTATTTTGGTCTTGAATAACAGTAAACCTCCGGGATAATTAATCTTAAACCTTTGGAATACCTGGGTTAAAACTTAGTTTCCCCAGATGTCTAGTAGTAGGAGCATTTTGCTTCCTTACTGAGGGTTGTTCATCCCCATCCACCATTACATAATTAGGATAGGAAAAAAAAGAATGTTTAAGATGTCTGTTGGCAATAAATCTAATTAAAAGTTAATTAGTATCACTGTAGTTAAAACTGCTATTTGAAATTATTAGTTGAGGATTTTGACTTAAAGATCTAAGTCTAGATTACCCAGATAATGATCTAAATCACTCATATCATTATCTTTTTTACTACGAGCATACCGAGAAGGAGGGCGATCGCTACTCCAAGCCCACCAACTGTTATGACAACGACAATGATAAAACTCTTGCCATTTACGACGATTATTTTCTGTATATACAGGCGATCGCCTATTAATCCATACTGCCTCTGCTTCCATTGAAGCTGCCCCACATTTAGGACAGCAGAAATCAAAGACATGAATTGCCGATTTAGTCCATTCGGGAGGAGTTAGATCAAAAGCTTCCATTACTTACCCCTTTATCATAAAATATCACTTATGTCAATATCTTAACTCAAAACTAGGCGAAAGATTTACCTAGTATATGAGAATGTTATCTTGAATAGGGAGTAAAGAATAGGGAACAAGGAAAAAAATACTTTCTGTGGTAAACCACATCACATTTATCCGCAATCTACTGTAATTTAACTCTCTCAATGCTTATGAATAAGTAAAAAACCATATCCCATAATATTGTAATAATTTAGCATCAACAGAATCTTCTACAACCCCTTCTAATTCAGCCAATGGCAATGTAAACTTTAGATTATCTGTAGTGCGTTCTAACACAGCTAAGATTCCATCTCTGACATCTAACTTATTATCTAGCTTTAAAATGTTAAATTCATCCGTGTAAGATGGTTGTGTCTTTTTTAGCTTTTGATATTCTTTTTGACTGCCTGGACCCACTGTATAATATTCTTCCCATTCAAATTCTTCTACACCTGTAACTAAACAAGGAATTGCCAGATTTTGCTTCAGATATTTCAAATATTTTTTTAAATTAGTTTGATTAACCTTGAAAGTTGTAGTACCGAGAACTTCCTCTAACTTTTCTTCAAAAACTTCCTCATGAATTTCTTCTACTTCATCATCATCATCTTCTACTATTTGAAAACTATCAATCTGCTGTAAAAAATCATCAAGAGGCACGGTTATACTTAAATTTTCTCCACCATTCATTTTAGAAGTTTTGCCTGATACAATAGTCTCATCAATTTTAATTGGTTTGAGCTCTCTGGTATCAGGTTGAGACTTTTTTTTATTTTGTCTTTGATTAGATTTTGGCATAAAGTTTTTACCTTATCCAGGTTTATAATTTAAAGAATATATATTCTATAGAATAAAAAAAATTCGGTTGGTCTATCCTACAAAAAAACTATGACACAAATAGTACAATCTCTAGAACCAATAGTTTATCAAGGACAGTTTGGAGACTTCACCATAACTAAAGGCGATCGCCTAGGTGTAATCATTTACCGTAGTGGCCTAATGACAGCTGCTCTTAGTTTTGCATTAGGCAGTATCCTAGTTTTATGGAGAGGTGGAAATCCCACCATTATTAAAGCACTTACACCCCTAATTGGCTGTTTTTGTTTAGCCTTGGGTGTGAGTTTGGCCACTATTCATATTTATATGGCCAGCTTACACCGACTACTCCAGCTATTTTGGCTAATAGGGGCCATTACTATGATAATCTTAGCAATTAACAGCAGTGATCCACTCGCCTTTACAGTCTACAACAATCCAGTCACTATTTTTGGGGTTGGTTTTACATTTGCTGCTTTAACTGGTATTTACTTCAAAGAAGCTTTTTGCTTTAACCGTCTAGAAACTAAATTACTCACACCTTTAGTGCCTTTTTTACTCCTGTCTCATATGATTGGCTTTTTATCAATTGAAACCAAAGAGTTTTTACTAGGAATTTGGGCGTTCCTATTTATAATTTTTGCTATCCGAAAGGCACTTCAACCAATACCTCCAGATATTGGCGATAAGAGTGTTTTTGAATATTTACATCAACAAAAAAATTGGGAAAAAAACACTAATAGTTAGGTAATGGGTAGGAGCGAAAAACATTACCTAGTTTAACATAACATCTACCACAAAAAAACCTTCCATACTACTGGCGAAACTTGAAATTGAGTTTTTTTCATTTGTCTGTTACCTCTTACCTACTGAAAAATAACCATCAAAAGCAACTCAAAAATCACTTCTTAGATTGGTAGAAAAAAATTAACTTCAATAATTCAGATATGGATATTAATTTTAGGATTAATTTATTTCTCTAATTGTGATGTAGTGCTTGAATATTTATTCATTCTTAGGAGTAACCTGTCCTATAGAAGCAAATTTATTAGTAGTTGAAGGTTGGATGTCAGACTATGTAGTAAAATCAGAGGTCACAGAATTTAATCAAGGTAATTATCAAAAATTAATTACCGCAGGTATACCCATAGATAAAGGATCTTATCTATCAGAATATAACAACTTTGCCAAACTAACGGCAAAAACTTTGATTACCTTGGGTATTCCTCCAGACCAAGTGGTTGCTGCACCTATTCCTGAAGTTACTAAGTATCGCACTACTGCTTCTGCTGTGGCAGTAAAAGAATGGCTAGAAACTTCTAATATCAAAGTAAACTCTATCAATATCTATTCTTTAGGACCCCACCCTCGTCGTAGCTGGGTGATTTATCGAAATGTCTTAAGTCCAGATATTCAGGTAGGTGTGATTGCTGTTGAACCCAAATATTATAATCCTCAAAGATAGTGGCACTCGAATGCGGGTATGCTGACAGTTATTGGAGAAACAATCACTTATTTTTATACTCGCTCTGTTGATATGAAACAGATTAATTATGCTATTTATAAGTAGTCACTTAATCTAAGATTGCTCTGTTGACTCAGATAGGAAAATGGGATTAATCCTCAGATTACTTTTAAAGAAAGTCCTAACTACACCAACAACATTTGAAAGTTTTACCTTTTGATTATTAACAGTTAACTAAAATTATGCTCAAAAAAAACAAAGCAATAATAAACCTAATTCTCAGCTTATTTTCCCTAACTCCTACGATCGCCCCCACGTTAGCAGCTCTACCCCCTACCCCAGACCAAGAAGAAACCTGTGAACTTTTAGTCATTGGTGGCGGGTTAGCAGGTTCAGCAACCGCCTATGAAGCATTGTTAAAAGGGCGCACCGTTTGTATCACCGAAATTACTGACTGGGTAGGCGGTCAAATTTCCTCCCAAGGCACCTCTGCTCTCGACGAACGCGGAACTCAACGTAGTCTCCTATTTTATCCCCGTGGTTATCTAAAATTACGGGAACGCATTAAAGAAAAATATGGTAGATTAAATCCCGGCACCTGTTGGGTAAGTGTCTCCTGTTTTATGCCTTACGATGGTCACGGTATCTTATTTCAGATGTTAGAGGATGCGGCCAAGAAAGGCGGAGGTAAATTAAAATGGTTTCCCAATACTGTTATCAAAGAGTTAGACATTTCTAATAACCAAATCAATAAGGCGATCGCTATCCAACATCAACCAGCAGCTAACACCCCACCCATAAACACTGAAACCCTATCTCAAATCATCGAAGATGCCTACCGTTACCAAAACTCAACCAGATTTGATAAAACTATAATTCAGTTTGTACCCCAACCATTCCCCAAAAAAACAGGTGGTGCAGACTGGTATGTTGTCGAAGCAACTGAAACCGGAGAAATTATTGCTCTAGCAGATGTCCCCTACCGTCTCGGTATCGATCCCCAAACCTACCTTAACCCCTCATCCCCCGTTGAGACGAGAGACCCATACTGTACTCAAGGTTTTACTTACACCTTTGCTATGGAGGCGACCGAAACACCTCAAACCCATGTCGAACCGCCATTTTATTCCCAGTATGTCCCCTACTATAGTTATGAATTATCAAGATTAGCTAATTTCCACCTGGTTTTTAGCTATCGACAAATTTGGTCAATGAAACCAGACGAACCCCAACCAAGTAACTACAGAAAACGAACTATTTATCCCGGTGATATTTCCATGCAAAATTGGACTTGGGGTAATGACTACCGCCCTGGAAACCAGGAAGATAACTTAATTTACAGTCGAGGACAACTACAAGCTACAGGTCAACTACAACCGGGGGGTTGGATGGGTGGTTTACGCACTGAAACCCTCCATCGAGGAGAGGAAAATGCTCTCGGTTATTTTTATTGGTTAGTTGAGGGTACCACTGACTCCCAGTTAGGAGAAGGGGTAAAGCAGAAATATCCAAATCATCGTTTATTGAGTGGGTTGGATGCGCCAATGGGAACAGCTCATGGGTTATCAAAATACCCTTATATTCGAGAAAGCCGACGCATTATTGGCCGTGTTGGGAAAACTAAACCAAAAGGTTTTACAGTGGAAGAAGTTGATATTGCTAAAAAGAATTTTCGGGATGATTTTTATCAACAAAATTTAGCACCGGATGAGTTTAATTATTTGTGGGGAATAGTTGGTGGTTTTGTACCTAAAGATTCACAAATTAATTCAATACAAGAAATACCTGAGCGAGGAAGAGCAACTGTTTTTCCTGATAGTGTGGGAATTGGTCATTATGCCATAGATTTTCATCCTTGCATGACAAAAACTCCACCAGAAGCACCAGGTAATTCTGAACGAAATGGTATTAGGAAAGGTCAAGGTGCTGCCTATCCCTTTCAAATACCTTTACGGGCAATGATTCCACAAAAAATTGATAATTTATTAGTAGCTGGAAAGAGTATTGCAACGAGTTATATTGCTGCTGCTGCCTATCGGGTTCATTCTTTTGAATGGTCTGTTGGGGCTGCTACTGGTACAACAATTGATTTTGCTTTAGAAAGGGGTATTTTTCCTTATGAATTAATTGATGATATACCTTCCAAAGAATGGGAATTAGAAATACTACAGGGTCGTTTACAGGAAAATGGGAATCCCATAGCTTTTCCTAAAACTTCTATTTTTAATAATTCTTGGGATGAATGGAAGTAAAAGAAATATGGTTTTAGGGAGTAGGATAGTGGAACTCAAACAGGTAGTTCTGCTGTAAGCATTCAGCTCAGGTGCTTTTCCATTCTTCTTTTTTCATTAGTTCTTGATATATATTCTTGAACCCCTTTATTTTTAATTTTTTGGACTTGAAATGAATTAAGTGTGTATGAAATAGCTATTAATGAAATTAAATTATTCAACCTCGTTTCATTGGCCTTCGCTGATTCTAGATTGTAACCACCAGTTTTATAGTCTTTAAAAAGTGCTTCAATTCCTATTCTCTGACTATATATTTTTTGTATCTTTTCAGGAGATGATAAATTGGTGAGAATATAGCATTTCTATACAACATATTTTTGACGATATTTCTGTTTTTTATAATTGAGTAAATTATATGTTTTTACGTTCAAAATTTTGGTTATTTTTTTGTCTAATAACAGTTTAGTTTCACCGACATTTACTTTTAATTCTGAGAGTTTACAATATTTTTTACCTCGTTTAATCATGGTTTATTTTTTTGTCTCAAAACAAAATATACATCTGGCCTCTGATATTTTTTCAACCAGTGGGATAGAAAAATACTATGAAACTCTCTATAGCAATCTTATGAGTGTTCATGGCAAAAATTATACTGGTTTTTAGGGAACAGGGCACAGGGAACAGAAATAGGTAAGAGTTTTAAAAGTTTTATTTACTTTTTGATTTAGCGATCGCTCATAACTTCCCAGCTCTTTCCTCAAAGTTCCCATAACTCCCGTGGGTAAGCTTGAGCCCGCCAAACCCAACACAAACTAACAGATATATATATTTGGGGCTAAAATTTTCCAACTATTTTTGTTTTCTTGTCAGTATCTGGGTCATAAATCCCATAATCTATAATCCATAATTGTTAATTTTGAGGGTTAAAATATATACAATTAACTATTCCTATCCCACGAACTTCCTAGCTTTGCGTAACGCAAATAACTTTATGTTCATTACCACTATAAAGAAACCCGGTTTCTAGAGTAAATCATTGTTTTTAACACATAAATATCTACGAAAAACCGGGTTTATCAGTTTGCCTGCGTAAGTCCTGATATGATGACTATTCCTTCGAAAGCGTTATCAAACGTAGAAACTATAGCCTCAGTAGATCAAGACACAGCTGTTTTTACATCAAAATCATAAATCCAAGCTGTTTTTTTATTCAGTAGACTAGGAACAGTCATCGATACTACACCCAAAACAAAATTTCTGATCGCGGCTTTAACTCCTGAAGCATGGAAGATGTTAGCATTATTTCTCGATACTTGCTGTACTTTTGTCGTGCGTTTGATTCGGGCTTGTTGATACTCGATAAAAGCTTTTTCTATATCCCTTTCACTAGCTAGATACTTGGCTAAGACATAAGCATCTTCTATCGCCATAGCTGCTCCTTGTGCCTGAAACGGAAGCATTGGGTGGGCTGCATCCCCTAATAGTGTTACTTTACCTCGGGACCAATAAGGTAGTGGTTTATGGATAAATAAGCCCCATTTGAAGCAAGGTTCGGGACTTACTACCATATCTTCTAAAATCTCATTAAGTTCCTCAGATTGGTTCGCAAAATCCCTAGCTACGGTTTTTTTATCCGCAGGAATTGTCCAACCTTGCGGATTCCAGTTTTTATCTTTGACAACTAATACTAAGTTGAGCCAAGATGTTGAGTTTTGTTCGTTACCATTGGGATAGACTACAATGTGATGATTTTTTCCCATCCAAACAGTTGCTTTACCCCATAGAGGAAGATATTTGTCTTGAAAAGGTAAAATAGCCCTGTATGCAGCATAGCCAGCGTATTGAGCTTGATGTTTGGAAAAAAGCGATGCAGCGCGGTATTGGGGGCTTTCCTCATGGGCGACAGGATTAAAAAGCGATCCCCTGACTACCGAACGAACCCCATCTGCTGCTACCAATGCTTTTGCTGTTGTGGATGGGAGGTTGTGCCAGTAAAGTAATAGTTGGTTATCCTTTTCTTCATAAGACTCCAAACGTCGCGAGAAATGAATTCTACTTTTATCTTGTATCGAATTAAATACTAAGGAGTGTAAATCTGCCCGTCGGCATTGATAATAAGGTGTATCGTTGTCAAGTTGCCATGTTGCTAAAACTTTGTTGGAGTTAAAAGAGCGCAATTCAAAACCCAGACAAAGATGAGATACTTCCTCTAACTGTTGTTCTAAACCTAATTCCCTCAACACCCGAACCATATTAGGGCTTACTTGAATCCCGTATCCTAAAGCTTCAAAGGAATCTGCTTGCTCGTATAGTTGAAAATCAATGCCTTTTTGTTCTAAAGCACGAGCTAAAGTTAAACCACCAATACCAGCACCAACTATGATAATTTCTTCTTCCATTTGGTTTTTTCTCAATAAAGAATGCTACAGATTATTAGCTTTGCTTTTCATCTGTAGCAAATATTTGCTGAAATCAGTATTTAATCTCTTAAGCGTTAGCTACTTCAGTGGTAGCAGTCTCTGTTGAGAGGGGTACTGAGTTAGACTTAACAGCGCGGAACATTCCAAATCGGCACAGCCCAGCACCAAATCCCAATCGCATCAATAACATAGTAGGTACTTCTCTGAGAGATTTAATAAACCCTGAAAAGCCAAACTTAATTAATCCTTGGGGTCTAACAATTCCTTGCCAAATTGATTCTAACCAAGAAGGGAGAGTTTCTGGAGTCCAATCTGCGGTTGCTACTTCTCCTTCGACTAAGCCAGTTTCCGCTATTTGTTCGGAAAAGCCTTCGATACTAGAAAAGGCAGGATGTGACCACTGGTCCAATAATTGGCGCATTACGGGTTTTTCCCAATAATTCAGGGGTTTTTGACGGTCATCGCGCTGATTCCAATCAGCTACGACCAAAATACCGCCAGGTTTTAAGACACGCATCATTTCTGAACCATACTTGGCTTTATCTGGCATATGAGGTCCAGCTTCAATCGACCAAACCACATCGAAACTATTGTCTGGGAAAGATAGTGCCAATGCATCATCTACCTGGAATTTAGCCGTAACTCCTTGAGAGGTTAATTCTGTTGCCCGTTGTACCTGTTTGGGGCTAATGGTAACCCCCGTAACTTCAAACTCGTATTCTTTGGCTAAGATACGGCTGCTACCACCAATTCCACAACCGACATCTAAAACAGTAGTACCACGAGGTAATTTGTCTAAACCACCCCACTTGACCATTTCGTGAACGAAGTCGGCTTTAGCTTGCAAAAAATCTTTGCGTCGTGGTGGTGAACCATAGTGACCTAAATGAATATGTTCGCCCCAGTAAAATTCTAAAATACCGTCAGATGTCCAGTCGTCATAGGAATTGGCTACCGTATCAGAGGATTCATAGCTACGAGGAGTGATTAAATAGATAACAATGCCGAGGGCTACGACTAATACTATAAATCCAAGAGTGTAATATAAGTACATTAAAAAAACCGTAATATTTATTTACAATGTCCTGTATATAATATCAAATTTTGGCAGCGCACAGCTTCTTACTTGTGAGCAAGTTTTTTGTGTAGCTAACCGATACTATTTTGCTAACAATTGTTAACAATGCACAGCAAGATTAACTTACTGAGGGGGTATCTCCCAATGTGGTAGAAAATTTCTCTACCACTCTTTTGATCAAGATTCCACGCGCTCCCTCCCGCCAAAATTCGTAATCCTTCATCTATGATACAATTCAAGCTAGAGATTAACGTTTAGTATCACAATCTTTATTCTAAAGCACAAGATTACTCGCCCCATGAGTTTGGCGACTTATAAGCGAGTAATTAATGCTTATTAGGTTTTTCACAAAATTCGTCCTATAAGACGTTATATAAACCGCTGGCATGAGCGATTATAGCCCACCTATTGAGCGGATGAGAAATGCAGACAACTGCGGTAAACCCTGAGTCTACACTTCTATTTCATATAGTGTCTGGTCGACATTCCTATATGGTAGAGAATTTACCGATGAATGTCAAGTCCTTCACTCCCTAGATAATATATATGGTTATTTTAATTTAGTTTGAGACAAGTCTTTATTGCTATAACTGGTGTTTCAGCAGAAAAAGTTTTCCATTCTTATTTGAAATGACTATAACGCTTCATTCGGCATTAGAAAAGCTATAAATCTAATGTCAAAAAAACCAGAAAAATCTACTTTAACAGAGCTCACAAAGGACAAGAAGTTACAAAATAAATTTTTTTATGGTTCAATAACACCACAGGTTGATCCAAAAAGTCAAACCAAACGATACGGATATAGCAATACCAAGTATTTAATAACAACAGAAGCACCGAAACCTAACTATAGAAAGCTAGTGTATGGAGACTATGGGGGATTTCAGAAATGGTGGCCTAAACCAAAGAAAAAGACAAGATTAGAAAAATATAAAGATATTGTCAGACTTTTGGCTACCTGTCCTTTATCTGTTGATTGGGATCAAAACTTTATCAGTCATCCTCCATCTATAGTTATTTTAAATAAAAATGAAACATTATTTGGAATAATAATTACGAATAATTTTATCAATAAATGTATTGATTTGTAAATACATTCTAGTTTTTTTATACACAAAAGTTATGTTATATATTATTTAAGTTAGGTAAGCTT
>JAKQYE010000157.1:0-4850 GCA_023356605.1 Trichodesmium sp. MAG_R02
CAACTCTTAATTATTATCATTTTTCAGTGATTTTTTCACTGAAGATAGGGAGATATTTCTTCTCTGTAATTAGCGTAAATATTACGCTAACTATATGTTCTTTTTGTCCAAAGTCCAATAATAAGAATGGGATACTTTTTTAGCTAAAACTCTTTCACAGCAAGAAAATCTTGTCTCAATCTAAATCAGAATGACTATATATATTGAAGCTCTTCCTATCCCAAATGTATGAGCTGCTTTGGTAATCTTACCGCCATTTTCTACAAAATTTATTACTTTTTGTATTAAGTCTAAACTGTAAGGTATAGTTCAAAATAGTTTCTAGTTGACTTAATTTTATTATACTCAATTTTTGTTTCAATCTTAATTGAAACGACTATTTACTATCGTCTTTAAATGTAGTACAAATTTCTGCTGGTATTACCAATATTTTTACATATATTACATTAGTAGCAATTTGTCCTATGTAAATATACCAGTGCAGGTTGCTATATTTGCTACTGCCATTGAATATTGTCTTTATTAAGTTTGAATAAGATAGTTATTCCGAATAAGAGTGGGATACTTTTTCAGCTAAAACCCTTTCACAGCAAAAAGATTTTGTCTCAATCTAAATCAGAATGACTATAACAGGACTTACGCAACGGCACTATGTATAGTGGCAATATCTTGAAAATAATAATTTTTGGCACCACATATAGCGGTACTGCGTAAGTCCTGTATAATTCAAGCAAATATCCCAAATCATTATTAGCATATCTGCTGTATAACCAGGTTATGACCCCATAAGGCTTATTTTTTGTGTGCCTAGTTAAGAAGATAACCCTTATTACTTCTGACTCTCTAAGAGGCATTTAGAATGGATCTTAGCTTACTCTCTGCTCCCTAAGAAAAATTAACATCATATTCTCAAAAATTTGCAAGATTTCAGGTATGATGGTTAGTAATACAAAATATTTTAATTCTAATAATTCCATGGGCATTTCTATAGAAGTTGACAATACAAACTTCGCTAGCGAAGTATTAAAAAATTCCCACATAAAACCGGTTTTAGTAGATTTCTATGCTACCTGGTGTGGTCCATGTAAAATGTTAAAACCAATCTTAGAAAAGTTGGCTCAAGAATATGACTTTATTCTAGCTAAAGTTGATGTCGATCAGAGTCCAGACTTAGCTCAAAATTATGATATAGAAGGAGTACCAGATGTAAGAGTCGTAACTCAAGGAGAAGTTAAACCAGGTTTTGTGGGAGTTCTCTCAGAACCAAAACTACGAAATTTCCTGGGGGAACTCGATCTTCACTCAGAACTAGAAACAAATTTACAAAAATTGCAGAATCTGACAAAATCAGGCAAAGTCGAGGAGGCGAGGGATCTTTTAGCTCTGCTCTTTGACAAATATCCTAATAACCTCACTATCATCATAAAAGCCGCTAAGTTTTTGGTAGACTTAAATAAATTAGAAGAAGCAAAAGAGCTTATTGAAACTATTGGGGAACATAACCGGGAATTTTATCCTCAAATACAGGTAGTAAAAGCGTTAATTCACTTTAGAGAAGAAGCTGAAAATCCAGGTGATAGTACACTGGATAAAACTTATGCCAAAGCTTGTAGTCTAACATTATCAGATAACTACAAACAAGCCTTAGAATTATTTTTAGAGCTAACCGCTCAAAATCGCAAATATCACAAAGATGACCGTCCCCGCAAAGCAATGCTTGCAATATTTCACATCCTAGGGGATAACCATCCAACAAGCAAAGAATATCGAAATAAATTATTAAATTTGTACTAAAGCAATTTCTAATATTAAATTCCTACTGGCAGAACTAAACCTTCTATGGCCATAACTGCCATAGGAAAGACTGCTTTGGCTTTTTCTCCTATCCGATCCAGAAAATCATCACTATGAGCTGGCTCATGATGAAAAATCACTACTCGCTTTACTCCAGCAGCTTTAGCAACTTTAATTGCTTCCTGCCAAGTCGAATGTCCCCAACCAACTTTGGGGGACTTAGAACTATGATATTCATCATCAGTATACATAGCATCATAGATTAGTACATCAGCACCTCTAGCTAAATGGACCACGTTTTCATCCAAACGGTCAGAAAAATGCTCTGTGTCAGAACAATAAACCGCACTCCTTCCATTCCATGTCACCCTATATCCCATTGCCGTATTAGGATGATTCAGAGAACCAGTCTCAATCTCTATATCATGGAGCATCATTTTTTGCCCATGCTCAAGTTCATAAAATTGCAAGTCTGCCTGCATACCTTTTAGCGGAATAGGAGAGTTATAATGTAAAACTCTATCTATAAAATGCTGTTTCATTGACTCTCCTTCAGGAGGAATTGCCCCATAGATGTGAAAACAATTTCCCTTACTAAAAGCAGGAGTGAACAATGGGAAACCTTGAATATGATCCCAATGATAATGAGTAAAAAATAGATAAGCTTCCACTGGCATTTCCTGCATCATTTCTTTCCCTAGTTCTCGTATCCCAGTACCTCCATCAAATATCAAACGCTTACCACCAACTTGCATTTCTATGCAGGAAGTGTTTCCTCCATATTTAACAGTATCTTTCCCAGGAGTCGGAACACTACCTCGCACTCCCCAAAACTTTACTACAAAATCCCTTAGATTTTCAGAAAACTTAGCAGAATCAATATTATCTTGGGTAGGTACTATAGTAGAAGGTTTAGTTTCCATATAAATTTTCTTACTTTAAGGTATTACATTGTCCATAATGACGTAATAAGTGGTCACATAGAACTATAGCTACCATTGCTTCTACCATAGGCACAGCTCTAGGTAAAACACAAGGGTCATGTCTTCCTTTAGCCGCTATAAATGTCTCCTCACCTTCGCGACTAACAGTACGTTGCTCTTTCCTTATTGTTGCAGTAGGTTTAAATGCCGCCCGCAACACAATATTTTCTCCGTTAGAGATGCCACCTTGTATTCCACCAGAACGGTTAGTTGCAGTGCGAATCTCACCAAGTTCATCTGTATAAAGTTCATCATTATGCTCACTACCTGTCAGAGTAGTACCTGCAAAACCGGAACCAATTTCAAATCCTTTGCTCGCTGGCAAGGACATTATACCCTTGGCTAAATCTGCCTCTAGTTTATCAAATACAGGAGAACCTAAACCTTTTGGCACATTCCGAACTACGCATTCTACCACACCTCCCACAGAATCTCCCAAATCCCGTATGTTTTCTACTAACTCTATCATTCTACTGGCACATTCAATATCTGGACAACGAACGATATTACTTTCTACTTGTTCTATGGTTACTGTTGTTGGATCAACAATAGCCTCTAAATTTTTAATCCGCTTTACATAGCCAACAATTCTCACACCAGAATATTGTTGTAGAATTTTTTTAGCGATCGCCCCGGAAGCCACTCGTCCAATTGTTTCTCTAGCCGAAGACCTTCCCCCGCCTTGCCAATTTCTGATACCGTACTTAGCATCATAAGTTGCATCAGCATGAGATGGACGATATTTAATAGCCATATCCTGATAATCCTGGGGGCGAGCATCCTTATTTCTGACCAAAATTACAATTGGTGTGCCTAAGGTTTGACCTTCAAAAATCCCAGACAGTATTTCACAAGTATCAGTTTCTTTACGTGGTGTAGTAATTTTGCTTTGCCCCGGTCGCCTACGGTCTAACTCATGTTGAATTTCTCTAACATCTATTTCTAGTTTTGGCGGGCAACCATCAATTACAACTCCTACTCCTCCCCCATGGGATTCACCAAAGGTTGTCACTCGAAATAAATGTCCAAATATGTTGCCCATTAAACTAAAATTCTAAAAGTGCTTAAAAATAATTTTAACTGCTTTCTATTCACTTTTTCATTCTTCTAGACCCATGTTAAACATTGCCAGGCGAGTTAACCTACTCGACTCATCTTTTGGCTTTTCCCCCTAAATGACCAAGGGATTTTTAGAATGACTCGATTTAAGGATAGTTTGATTACCTTGGTGTCGGTCCACTTATTACCCAGGGCTAGCGGTATCGTCCCTGGTAAATGGTATTGTCCCGCATTTAGACCAGCTTCACGGATTGATGTTTAGTCACTACTGTATGGCCTATGTTGTCAGTCCAACTATGAGGGGGTAGGAATTTTACCTACAAGATCATGAGAGTTTTTGATATCGAAGCTATAAACTTTATGTTATGCTCCACAAGGCCTATTATACTTAGTTTTTAGCTGGTTTTTAACCCCACGAGTCCTACAAGGCTTTAATCTTCATGTTCATCGAAAGGGTCGGCCAACTCCTTTGAGGGAGGTCCAAAGGCTGTATAAATGGAAAATCCAGTAATTGCCAAAACCATTACACCTATCGAAACGCTAAGAACTGTTGCAGGTTCCATATAATTGATTAAAATTATGAGTATTGTACATATATAATATTACAAAACATTAAAATTTTCTGCTGAAAATAGATTACATCAAAACTTATGTCACAAAGAACTGGATTAGGAGAAATACTCAAGCCCTTGAACTCAGAGTATGGAAAAGTATCGCCTGGTTGGGGAACTACGCCATTGATGACCGTTTTTATTGGCTTATTTTTTGTCTTCTTGTTAATTATTCTCCAAATCTACAACTCTTCCTTACTGTTAGAAAATGTTGATGTAGATTGGGCAAACCTAACTAAATAGAGTCTATTGAACTATTAGGGCTAAGAAGTTCAGTAAAGCTGAATTTTTCTGGCCCTATACAGCAAATTAATTTATGTAAATGTGAAGTAAACTTTTAGGAGGAAAAAAAGATGAATATATTTGGTGTTGGTCTCCCAGAAATGATTGTAATTTTAGTGGT
>JAKQYE010000157.1:4950-14850 GCA_023356605.1 Trichodesmium sp. MAG_R02
TGAATTTTTCTGGCCCTATACAGCAAATTAATTTATGTAAATGTGAAGTAAACTTTTAGGAGGAAAAAAAGATGAATATATTTGGTGTTGGTCTCCCAGAAATGATTGTAATTTTAGTGGTAGCTCTTTTGATATTTGGTCCGAAGAAGTTACCAGAGATTGGTCGGAGCTTAGGACAGGCAATAAATAGTTTTAAGGCAGGAGCTAGAGATTTTGAGAATGAATTTAAACGGGAAGCAAAACAGTTAGAAGAAGGAGTTAAAGTTAGTACATCGGCATCAGAACCAGAAAAAGTATTAGATGTTTCTTCTCCAACAAATACTAAGGGAGAAAAGCTAATTTAGAAGTTATGCTATAGAAAAAATCAACCAGAAGCAATCTAGAGGATTATGGCAATTTTGAGTTTAAATTTTATTGGACTTTTAAGGGGATGAAAGAAGTTTTACCAGCAGTAAACTTGGTGATTCCTAAATTAATTGTCGGTTTGGGAAATCCAGAGCCAAAATATAATCAAACTAGGCATAATATAGGATTTGCTGGGGTGGATACTATAGCTAATATTTGGCAGGTTTCTTTGTCTGAAAATCGTAAGTTTAAAGCGGAATTTGGAGAAAGTAGGAGACCAAAAGCAGGCAAAATTTACTTGCTTAAACCCTTAACTTATATGAATAGATCGGGAGAAGCAATTCGTGCAGTGTTAGATTGGTATAAGTTACCACCGTCTTCTGTTCTTATAATATATGACGATATGGATTTACCAATGGGACGACTACGATTACGGTTGTCTGGTTCAGCGGGTGGCCATAATGGAATGAAGTCGGCGATCGCTCATTTGGGTACTCTTGAATTTCCTCGTTTGCGAATAGGCATTGGTAAGCCCAAAAATTTTACTGTTGAAAGTGGAGAACCAAAAACTATTAGTCATGTTTTGGGAAAGTTTAGCCCCACAGAAAACCAATTAATGGCTCAAGTCCTGGAGCTGGTTGTAGGTGCAGTAGAGCTGTCTCTAAAGCAAGGAATTGAAAAAGCCATGAGTCTCTATAATAGTAGAACTATTACCGAAAATTCTGGGTATAAACCCCCTTTGTAGAGTCTATACGCTTATTAAAAAAACTTCTGAAAAGTTTTTGTTTGGGGAGCAGGAGCTCCTCCGCGCTCTCCTCCGGGGGAGAGGCATTAGGGTAAAGGGCAGAAAGAGTATAGTACCTAGACAGAACTACTTTCAGCGATGGAAAAAATGTATCCTCCAGTACACTTTTTCTCCGAAGAAAGGGCTATCAAGAGTATTCAAGTAGTTAGAGAAAATTAGAGGTAACCAGGCATTGATTGTAATATACTAAGTTCATGTCTAACTTATTAACTTTATCTGAAGCAGCAGAGCTGCTAGGAGTGTCAACAAAAACCATCAGACGATGGTAGACTGAAGGACGGCTGAAGTCAGTCCGTACCGAAAGAGATGACCGTTGTTCGATAGTATCTGATTTAATAGGTAACAAGTAAGATAATTCTTTGAGTGTTGCTTATGCCAGAGTTAGTAGCTATAACCAAAGAGATGACTTAGAGCGCCGTGAATAAGTAGCTTGAGCTTCCTTGGGGTTTTCGCTACCAGGGTCGTAGATAAGTTACAGGCTGCGCTCAGTGGTATATAGATGAAACACGGTCGCTAGCTCCAAAGCTCCAAATAAGTTTTGGGTAGTCTTGGGTAAGTTTAGTAGAACGGAGTATGTTGGTCCACAAGAAGATGAATTGATTATTCAATTATTCAGAAAGTATTTTAAGATTTAAATTGAAGAGTTGTGATTATAGAATAATTTTTGACGACTGATTGTAAAGAGTGACTTTTAACTATTAATGAGTTATAAGGGTCTGCCAGAAACTACTGCTTACATCAGAGTAACTCGCCAGTCTTGGCAAAAAGGTACTATAGAAGGAGAAGTTAGTGCTGGTTCTTTTGGCTGGTACTTTAAGTGGGGTTTTAGACAGGGAAAAACTCTTTCTATTCAACCTTCTCAAGGACGTGCTCTAATTCAAGAACCTTTGGGTAGATTTCTAGAAAAATGGGATTATCAACTAGAACCTGGTGGAGATTACTCCTTCACTATTAAGGCTAAATTTTAGCAAAAATTAAGTCTTAAGTCTTAATTTGAAAGAGTTGAGGGGAGTATTTTAAGGTATTCCCGTGTGGCTACGTATATGAATTTGGCCATTGCTAGAGGTTAGCAATTATTTAAAGTTAGGTATTTTAGATAGAAAGGGTTAAAACTTATACTAACTTCTTCCTTCTTAGAAAAACATGACTAAATTTGTATTTATAACTGGTGGGGTAGTTTCCAGTATTGGTAAAGGAATTGTAGCAGCAAGCTTAGGCCGCTTGCTCAAATCACGGGATTATTCTGTTTCCATTCTTAAACTAGACCCCTATATAAATGTCGACCCAGGGACAATGAGTCCTTTCCAACATGGGGAAGTATTTGTTACAGAGGATGGGGCAGAAACTGACCTAGACCTGGGCCACTATGAACGGTTTACAGATACTTCGATGTCTCGCCTTAATAGTGTTACCCAAGGTTCGATCTACCAGGCAGTAATTAATAAAGAAAGACGAGGGGACTATGAAGGAGGAACTGTTCAGGTTATTCCTCATATAACCAATGAAATAAAAGAAAGAATACATAGAGTAGCCAGAAATGCTAACCCAGATGTGGTGATTACAGAAATAGGGGGGACTGTAGGAGATATCGAATCTCAGCCATTTTTAGAAGCAATTCGGCAGTTTCGCAAAGATGTAGAACGGAATAACGCTTTGTATATCCATGTTACATTAGTACCTTGGATTGCATCTGCTGGAGAAATGAAAACTAAGCCGACTCAACACTCGGTCAAGGAGTTGCGCTCCATTGGTATTCAGCCAGATATTTTGGTCTGTCGTTGCGATCGCCAACTGAGTGAAGGCTTGAAAGAAAAGATGTCTGAATTCTGTGATGTACCCGTAGATTCTGTAATTACATCTCAGGATGCTCAAAGTATCTATGAAGTACCTCTAATGTTAGAAACAGAAGGCCTAGCAGTAGAAGCTCTAGAATTATTAAAAATGGAGCAACGTCAGCCCAATCTTCGTCACTGGAAAACTTTGGTCAATCGTCTTTACCATAGGGACAAGGGAGAAATACAGGCTAACCAAGGCCAATTATCTACTACTACTGTAGAAATTGCCATAGTAGGTAAATATATTCAACTAAGTGATGCTTACCTATCAGTAGTAGAAGCTTTACGCCATGCAGCGATCGCTGTTGGTGTGGACTTAAATCTACATTTGGTCAATGCTGAAGATGTGGAGGCCAAGGGAGCTAGAACCTACCTGGAAAATGCTAATGGCATTATTGTCCCGGGTGGTTTTGGTGTAAGAGGTATTGATGGGAAAATAGCTACAGTTCAATATGCCAGGCTAAATAAAATTCCTTTTTTGGGATTATGTCTAGGAATGCAATGTGCAGTAATAGAGTGGGCACGTAACATCGCCAAATTAGATGCTGCTCATAGTGCTGAATTTGACCCTCAAACGCCAAATCCAGTAATTAATTTATTACCAGAACAACAAGATGTAGTAGACTTGGGCGGCACTATGCGACTTGGACTTTATCCCTGTCGCGTTCCAGGGGACACATTAGCATTTAAAATTTATCAGCAAGAAGTAATTTATGAACGCCATCGTCATCGATATGAATTTAATAATGCTTACCGAAACTTGTTCTTAGAAGCAGGATATGTTATTAGTGGCACTTCCCCTGATGGTAGATTAGTAGAAATTATTGAACTTCCTACTCATCCTTTTTTTATTGCGACTCAATTTCATCCAGAGTTTCAATCTAGACCTAGTACTCCACATCCTCTATTTCATAGCTTTTTTCAAGCAGCTAATTCCCAAGAAAAGTGTTATGATTTGTCTGTAGATAATGCTGAAGCAACCCAAGACAATGTATACTGAACAAGGTCATAATTTGAGGAACATTGAAGAAATAAAGTCCTTATTAAATCTCAAATTTCAAACTTTTAAGAAAACTCAAGTTATGACCTAATAAAGTATAGTTAGTACAGGTTTTATTCCCTAGTTTTGAAAATCTTACAGCCCATTCAGTGGTTTGCGAGGTACAGTAGCAGTAGCTTTTTAAAAGTTTTTAAAGTATGGAATTAAGGTTTTATTCTTGTTGAGCCAACCTACTATAATCAGTGTACCATGCTTACGTCGATCAGACTTTTAGGGTAACTTGCAGGAAGTCAGTAAATGCAAGAAATCAAGGTTTTGAGGGGGTCGTGTGGCCTACTGGATTAAAATAAATTATGAAAGAAGCATATACTTAATTGATCTTGACAGCATTACTGCTTTTTGTTGTCAGCCAAATAAGCGGATAACTTTCTGGTTGCCAAATACCAATCAGGAAATTGTATTGAATAAGCAAAATTGCGAATATGATTATTACTTGATTCTAGAATATATAAAAAAAAAGATTGAAATAGGCTATAAAACTCATAATGAATACTGGGTACATATTATTTATGAACGCTATGAATGGTTTATAAATTTTAATTCTATTACTACATTTGCTTGGGAACCTAATGGTCGGATAACTTTTTGGCTACCAGATAGTACAAAAGATATTATTATTAACCCTAATAATGACCTGGAAGCTTATGAAAAAGTTTTGAAATTTGTCAATAAAGTAACTGGGAATTCTTTACCTTAAAAAAGTTAGAGAGTAAATGAATATAGCAATCCTATGAGTTTTCATCGTATGAGTTATTATCAAAAATTTCTTTCCCCCAACCACTATTATCTATTTTCTTATTCCTAAAAATCTCAAATCATTAATCTGAAAATCTAGTCCAAGCCAATTTAGCAGCTCCAACAATACCAGCTCGATTACCTAATTTGGCAGTTAATAATTGTAATTTTAAATAAGAACTCAAAAGAACTCGTCGCTCAATTTCAGCCTTAGTTGCAGGCAAAAAAAGTTTTGCGGCAGCACTTATTCCACCACCAATAATCACTGCTTCTGGAGTTAAAATATAAATTAAACTTGCTAATCCTACTCCTAAAAGTCGTCCGTAGTTTTGCCAAAATTCTAGGGCAAACTTATCTCCAGCTAAGGCTAAATTAGCTAGTTCTAAAGGTTCCTTTCCTGTATCTCGACGAACCGCTTGAACAGAAACATATTGTTCCAAAGAACCATTATTACCACTATTACATTCAGGTCCATCAGGGTTTAAAGTTATTAAACCTAACTCTCCAGCGGCACCTTGATGACCCACAAATAATTGGTTATTTAGAATAATTGCTCCTCCCACACCGGTACCGAGGGTAAGCATAATCATATGTTTAAAGTGACTACCAGCTCCAAGCCAAGCTTCTCCTAAACCAGCACAGTTAGCATCATTAGCTATAACTACTGGTAAACCAGTTTTTTCCTCCAACAATTCAGCTAGAGGTACCTCTTGCCAATTTGTTAAATTAATTGCTATCTTAGATATTCTGCCTTGAGCATCGACAGGACCTGGTACTCCAATACCTATTCCAAGGATTGCTTCTAAGTTTTTTAGCTGAAGTTTTTTTCTCAGAATAGATATTGCATCTTCTATTAGACTAATAACTACTTTTGGAGTAGCAGATTGGGGAGTTGGAACATTCAAAGATTGATGACATACTCCATCCCGACTAAAACACCCCAATTTAATAGATGTTCCCCCTATATCAATACTTATAACTAGAGAGTTCATTTAATATCTTTCAATACTAGAATTAAATATAGGTTCAACCCGAATAGCAATTATAGCTGATGGGCGAACCACCATGTATTCCCCTTGAATAGTCTTAATTGGTACATTCACAAACTCTTGAGAGTCATGTTTTGGGACTACAACCCCACTGTACCAGGTTTGAAAATCTTTAAGACTAAGAAAACGTACTTCTTCACGAGCGCCACCTTCTAATAATAGGTGTATAGCAAATTCATCAGGATTTTTTGGCATATTTATTACAACTCAAAAATCAAAAGTCAAAAGTCAAAAGTTAAATAAAAGTTAAAAGTATTAATTCCAGATGCTATCGAGTCAAATATTTTATAAGTTAAAGGTCAAAATTCAAAAGTTAAAAGTGTTAATTCCAAATCCTATCAAGTCAGATTAATAAACAATAATATATGAGAGTTAAACAATTAACAATAAGTTATTGTCTGTGATTTTTTCTCCTTACCTTTGAGTTCCCAAATCTAAAATTGGTATGTATATACTAACACAGCTACTATACTAACCCTTAAAATACTCTGGGTTAAGCCTTATTTCTAAAACAAATACAAATAAATCTATGCCACGACGCCAAGATATACGTAAAATCCTACTGGTTGGTTCTGGCCCCATTGTTATTGGCCAAGCATGTGAATTTGATTATAGTGGAACTCAAGCTTGTAAAGCTCTTAGGGAAGAGGGTTTTGAGGTAGTATTGGTAAATTCTAATCCGGCCACAATTATGACAGACCCAGAAATTGCCGAACGCACCTACATTGAACCTCTAACCCCAGAACTTGTAGAAAAAGTTATTGCTAAAGAAAGACCAGATGCCCTATTACCAACAATGGGTGGTCAGACAGCTTTAAATGTAGCAGTTTCTCTGGCCAAAAATGGTACTTTAGCCAAGTATGATGTTGACTTAATTGGGGCTAAACTACCAGCGATCGAAATGGCCGAAGACCGTCAATTGTTTAAGGAAGCAATGGGCCGGATAGGTGTCCAGGTTTGTCCATCGGGTATTGCTAGTAATTGGGAAGAGGCCAAGGCGATCGCTAAAAAAATAGGAACATATCCTCTAATTATTCGCCCCGCTTTTACTTTAGGAGGCACAGGGGGAGGTATTGCCTATAACCAAGAAGAATATGAAGTAATGGCACAGGCGGGGATAGATGCTAGTCCAGTATCTCAAATTTTAGTAGAAAAATCTCTGATTGGTTGGAAGGAATACGAACTGGAGGTAATGCGAGATTTAGCAGATAATGTGGTGATTATTTGCTCAATTGAAAATCTTGACCCAATGGGGATACATACGGGAGACTCTATTACCGTTGCTCCAGCTCAAACATTGACAGACAAGGAATATCAGCGACTACGAGATGCTTCGATTAAAATTATTCGGGAAATAGGTGTGGAAACTGGGGGATCAAATATTCAATTTGCTGTTAACCCGGTGAATGGGGATTTTATTGTGATTGAAATGAACCCACGGGTGAGTCGGTCTTCTGCTTTGGCGTCAAAAGCAACTGGTTTCCCTATAGCGAAAATGGCTGCCAAGTTAGCAGTTGGTTATACTCTGGATGAAATTCCCAATGATATTACGAAAAAGACCCCAGCTAGTTTTGAACCTACTATTGATTATGTAGTTACGAAAATTCCCAGGTTTACTTTTGAGAAATTTCCCGGTGCTCAAGCAGTACTGACTACTCAAATGAAGTCGGTTGGAGAGGCCATGGCAATAGGTCGCACGTTTCAGGAGTCGTTCCAGAAAGCTTTGCGCTCTCTGGAAACAGGTAGAGCTGGTTTTGGTGGCGATCGCTGGGAAAAAGTACCCAGTTTAGAACAAGTAAGATCTGGTTTACGCACACCTAACCCAGAAAGATTATTTACAGTTCGCCATGCTTTATTACTGGGAATGACTGTGGAAGAAATCTATGAGTTGACTGGAATAGATATTTGGTTCCTGGATAAGATGGGGGAGTTGATAGATACAGAAAAGTTAATTAAACGCACTCCCTTTGAGAAATTAACAAAAAAGCAGATGTGGAATATTAAACGTCAAGGTTTTAGCGATCGCCAAATTGCTTATTGCGCTAAGACTACCGAAGATGAAGTCAGAAGCTATCGGTTGAGTTTGGGAATTAAACCTGCTTATAAAACAGTGGATACTTGTGCTGCAGAGTTTGAGGCGCTGACGCCTTACTATTATTCTACTTATGAAGAAGAGTCAGAAATTTTACCATCGGAAAAACGGAAAGTAATGATTCTTGGAGGTGGACCTAACCGTATCGGTCAGGGCATAGAATTTGACTATTGTTGCTGTCATGCTAGTTATGCTTTGGGAGCAGATGGGTTTGAAACAATAATGGTGAACTCTAACCCGGAGACTGTTTCCACTGACTATGATACGAGCGATCGCCTCTATTTTGAACCTTTAACTAAAGAGGATGTACTGAATATTATTGAAGCGGAAAACCCGGAAGGAATTATTGTTCAGTTTGGGGGACAAACACCTCTGAAATTAGCAGTTCCCTTGCAAAAATATTTAGAGCAAGTGTATGCTAAAACAAAAATATGGGGTACTTCGCCAGACTCTATTGATGCGGCTGAAGACCGGGAACGGTTTGAGAATATTTTACGAGATTTAGATATTCGTCAAGCAGCAAATGGTCTAGCTCGTAGTTTTGAGGATGCGTTGGCAGTAGCAAAAGAAATAGGTTATCCAGTGGTGGTGAGACCTTCCTATGTTTTGGGAGGTAGAGCAATGGAAATTGTATATTCTGACCAAGAGTTGGAGCGTTATATGAAGTTTGCAGTACAGGTGGAACCAGAACATCCAATTTTAATTGATAAATTCTTACAAAATGCTGTTGAGGTAGATGTGGATGCTATTGCTGATGGCACAGGTCAGGTAGTTATCGGTGGCATCATGGAACATATTGAGGAGGCAGGTATTCACTCTGGTGACTCTGCTTGTTCCATTCCTTATCAAACTTTAGGTCCGGCTGCGGTGGAAACAATTCGTGAATGGACTGTTGCTTTGGCAAAAGCGTTGAATGTGATCGGGTTAATGAATATTCAGTTTGCAGTGCAAGGGGAAATAGTATATATTTTGGAAGCCAACCCCCGTGCATCAAGGACAGTACCTTTTGTCTCTAAGGCAATAGGAAGACCTTTGGCGAAAATGGCATCGTTGGTGATGTCTGGGAAAAGTTTAGAGGAATTGGGTTTTCTAGAAGAACAGATACCCGATCATGTTGCTGTGAAAGAGGCAGTTTTACCATTTGCTAAATTCCCTGGTACAGATACGATATTAGGACCTGAAATGCGTTCGACGGGTGAGGCTATGGGTATTGATATTGACTTTGGTAAAGCTTTTGCTAAGGCGCAGCTATCTGCAGGGCAAAAGTTGCCTTTAGAGGGAACAGTGTTTGTGTCAATGAGCGATCGCCATAAAGAAGCAGTTGTGCCAGCGATTAAAGATTTTATGGATTTGGGTTTGAAAGTTGTGGCAACTGAAGGAACTCGGAATATCTTGTGTTTGCATGGTTTAGATATGGGTTTGATGTTGAAGTTGCACGAAGGGCGACCTAATGTTTTGGATGGAATTAAAAATGGAGAAATTCAGTTGATTATTATAACTCCTTCTGGGGATGAGGCTCGTGCAGATGGGATTAAAATTCGGCGGAGTGCGCTGGATTATAAAATACCGTTGATTACGACTATTGCGGGGGCGAAGGCGACGGCTGCGGCGATCCGAGCGTTGAAGTCGGGAACGTTGGAGGTGAAGGCGATACAGAATTATTATTAGAGGAGGAGTCAGTTTTAGGGTAACTATTTACTGCTGAAATTAATGCTCTAAAAGGGATTTAGCAGTCTGTCTAACACGCAATTTTAGCTTTGTTAGTCCGGTAGTGGCCCATCAAGCTTAAAATAGGGTAATAGGAAAATGGCAAAATCTAAGCTATGTATTGTTTTTGCCAAAATCCTAATACAACATTACTGATGCTAGTTATCCTGCTCAGGTTGGACCAGGAGTTTATGACGTTCACTCTCCGAGTATTCCTACTACTGAGTATTTGAAGGAAAGTTTGCGTAAGTGTATTCAGCATCTACCTGTAA
>JAKQYE010000158.1:0-4359 GCA_023356605.1 Trichodesmium sp. MAG_R02
CATGGCTCGTTTTAACTCTCTGGGGTCAGGATTCGACTTAATAAAAACATCTAATTCTTCCATGCTACTCTAGATTTACTTCTATATTATTTTCTCACATCTCATTCCTGATTGCTATAGCAATCCTAAATATTATATAAATTACATACCTACTTAAAAAATAGCTTCTTCTGCTTTCTTCCTTTTACTCTCTCTATTAAAGCATTCTATTTATTTCATTATTCAGATAAGATTGCTATAGTAACCAAACCAAAATTAATTTACTTTTAAATCTAATTAGAGAATTTTTATATTTTTTTTACTTTATTTTCTTGAGTTTAATTTTTTATATTAAAAATCAAATTTAAAGTTTTTAGGTAAATATCAAATATAGAAATAGAGAGACTAAAATTATTAAAATTTCGCCTAAATTTTGAAATTCCTAAATTTCCCTATATCCTGTAATTAACAAATTCAAAAGTATGCTGAACTAGCTAGAAAGCAGCAGATAAATTTAGCATCTTTTTTTTTGTTTATATAAAAATCTACTTCAACTCAATATTTATTAAAGTAGTTGACCTATAAACTATATTTATAGTTATTTTAAATAATAATGAAACATTTTTTTTGCTGAAATTAAGTTATAGCAATAAAAAGCTGTCTCAATTCAAATCAAAACAACTATAAGTGTCTTTTTTTTTAGACTAATTGAATTTGAATTTAGGCTAAGAGAATACCTCCAGATATTATAAAAAAAATCGGCAAATTTAAGCATTCAGCCCTTAAATATAAACTAAGAGCTGCATTCCTAAACTTATGTTTTAATTTCTAACAATATTATCAATACTTTATTTATTTATCTATGTAATTAACTCCAAATATTCTCTGCCAAACAAACTCTATCTCCTTATTAGGTGACTGACTATTTACCCGCCACCTTAATAAATTATTTCCAGACTTACCGATAATTTTATTGTCTATTCCTAAAGCTTTCCGAGGTGCAATAGTCCCCAAATTAATTGCAGTTTCAATATCACAAACTCCCCACTTTACCAAATTATTAACTCCAACCAATAAAGGTAAAGTTGTTCCTGCCAATGTTCCATCTTGTAATCTAACCGTACCATTTTTAACTTCTATTTCTCTAGCATCCCAAGGGTAAATTCCATCAGGTAATCCCAAAGGTGCTAAAGCATCACTAACCAAAAATATTCCTTGCTGATATTGACTTGCTTTTAACAAAATTTCTATCATTGTTGAACAGACGTGCTGACCATCAGCAATTAAACCACACATAACCTCATAATTTGTAATTGCTGCTCCTAATAATCCTGGTTTTCGATGATGTAAACTTCCCATAGCGTTGAAGGCATGAGTTACCATTGAAGCTCCTAATTTAAAAGCTGTTTGTGCTTGATTTGCTGTCGCCTGAGAATGCCCTAAACTAACTATAATTCCTAGATTTTTTAGGTAAGGAATTATTGTTTCTGTACTGTCTAATTCCGGTGCTAAAGTGATGATTTTAACTGTCTGACTATAATCGCCGATTACTTGCTTGACATTTTTGACGTTTAATGGTATCAAATATTTCTGAGGGTGAGCGCCCCGCTTTTCTGGATGCAAAAAAGGCCCTTCCAAATGTACGCCCCAAATTTTAGCTGTTTTTGGTTCTTGGGGTTGTGAGGCCAAATAGTGGAAGATTTGGAGCGATCGCTGAATATTATCTATAGAAGTTGTGACAATAGTAGGCAAAAAAGCATCTATTCCCTGGTGCCATAAATATTGACAAATTTCATGTATTTTAGTTATTGAAGTTTCATCTACTTCCGGAAAAGGCAAACCTAAAGCACCATTAATTTGCAAATCAACCCCACCCAAAGAAACCCAGTCTTGTTCCACATCAATAGTGGCAGATGTGTTAGGCAAAGACTCTCCATTTTGAGGGATAATTCGTTCAATATTGCCAGTAGAATTGATGAAAATTTGCTGTAGGTTTTGATAACCAGGTATCTTAGCATTAATAATTTTTGTGGTTAAGTTCACGGGTTTAAATTCTAAGTTATAGTTAATCCAATATGATAATTCCTGAAAAATACTGTATATTTCCTAAACCCACTGGAAAAAACTAACTGCTAATATTGACAACTGATAACTCATATATGAATGCCATAGTCGGAATTATAATGGGTAGTGACTCAGACTTGCCCACAATGAAAGAAGCGATCGCCATTTGCGAAGAATTTAATATACCCTCGGAAGTCGCCATTGTATCCGCCCACCGCACACCCCAAAGGATGTTTGAATATGCCCAAACTGCTCATAACAGAGGATTAAAAGTCATCATTGCTGGAGCAGGAGGGGCAGCACATCTACCAGGTATGGTCGCATCTTTAACGCCACTCCCAGTCATAGGGGTACCAGTACAAACCCGAACTTTACAAGGGGTAGACTCATTATACTCTATAGTGCAAATGCCTGGTGGAATACCAGTCGCCACAGTAGCTATAGGCAATGCTAAAAATGCTGGCTTATTAGCAATTCAAATCTTAGCATCCCACCAACCAGAATTATTAGAACAAGTGCAGAAGTACCGTCAGACCTTATCTGAATCAGTAATGGACAAGCAAATCAAGCTAGATAAACTTGGATATCAAGAATATTTAATATAAACTTAACTATTACACAAGCATTTGATGGTAGAAAACTGACAAATACTTGCTATTGTAACCTGCAGAAACTATTGTATAAATACCAAACTTACTATTGATAAATAAAAAATAGTGGTAATTGATACAGAAAATTAATGCAACAATTTAGTGTGATGTTTTTTGTATTTATAATCTAACATATTAACTAGGCCTTAGAAATGACATCTAAATTAAAGTTTAGGAGTAACAAAACAAAAAACAGACGGTTATTATCAGCAAAATATAGCCGTTTTTTGGAACCGACAGGACTGATAAATCAGCTACGCCGGAAAAAATGGTTTTCCCCCGCTAAATTAGCTTGCATACCTCTATTATGTCTAATTATAGCTTTGTGGGCAGGAGCTGCAAAGGCTCAAGACCAAGAGTTAACCCCAGAATATTTAAAAGGGGTTTTGGATGCTGTTTGGATTTTGGTAGCTTCAGTCCTTGTGATTTTTATGAATGCTGGTTTCGGAATGTTAGAAACTGGATTATGTCGCCAGAAAAATGCAGTTAATATTTTAGCAAAAAACCTAATTGTATTTGCCATAGCTACCCTGGCATTTTGGTCTGTAGGATTTTCTATCATGTTTGCTGGGGAACATCCTTTAATAGGTGCGGGCGGTTTTTTCCTCACCGGAGAATCTGGTACTTATGGACTAGATGCCTTTCCCGCTGGTTTGCCCGTACCTGTGTTCTTTCTTTTCCAAGCAGCTTTTGCCGGAACAGCAGCCACCATTGTTTCTGGAGCTGTAGCTGAAAGAGTAGAGTTTTCAGCATTTTTGCTGTTTAGTCTATTAATCACAGCTATTTCATACCCGATCACTGGACATTGGGTCTGGGGAGGTGGTTGGCTAAGTACAATGGGTTTCCGAGACTTTGCTGGTTCAACAGTCGTTCACTCTGTTGGTGGTTGGGCAGCACTGGTGGGAGCATATATACTTGGAGCTCGGATTGGCAAATATGATGAAAATAATCAATCCAGAGCTATTCCTGGCCATAATATGGGTTTTGCTACCTTGGGCTGTCTAATTCTTTGGATCGGTTGGTTCGGCTTTAACCCTGGTTCTCAACTTGCAGCAGATGAAAATGTGGTTTATATTGCTTTGACTACAAACTTAGCAGCAGCAGCAGGAGGAGCTACTGCAACTATTACATCTTGGTTGAGAGATAAGAAGCCAGACCTTTCAATGATTATTAATGGAATTTTGGCTGGGTTAGTCGGGATAACGGCAGGTTGTGATGGGGTATCTTACTTAGAAGCAGTAATTATTGGTGCTGTTGCAGGTATAATTGTTGTTTTCTCAGTTTCCTTATTTGATAATTTGAAGATTGATGACCCGGTAGGTGCAATATCAGTTCACTTGGTCGGTGGGGTTTGGGGTACTTTAGCGGTTGGTATTTTTGTCGAAGGTGCTAATATCTTTACCCAAGCTATAGGTATTATCTCAATTGGATTGTTTACAGTTATACTCTCAACTATTTTCTGGTTAGCTTTGAAGGCTACTATTGGTATTCGTGTTCATCCAGAACAAGAATATAATGGCTTGGATATTTCTGAACATGCTATGGAGGCTTATCATGGGTTTGTGAAAGAACCTGAGTCCCTTGAAACTGGTGTTTCTCAGGATAGCTCTCAGTAAAATACTCATAGCCCAGGTTTTTTGGATGCAGAGATATATTTAGTATCTTT
>JAKQYE010000158.1:4459-14698 GCA_023356605.1 Trichodesmium sp. MAG_R02
AGGCTTATCATGGGTTTGTGAAAGAACCTGAGTCCCTTGAAACTGGTGTTTCTCAGGATAGCTCTCAGTAAAATACTCATAGCCCAGGTTTTTTGGATGCAGAGATATATTTAGTATCTTTTTGAAGCTAAATACCCTTGCTGAAGTAGTTGTTTTAAGACCCTTGTAATGGCACACTGAGAGTTGTTTATACCAATAAAAATTGAACCAAAAAACTGTTAGGCTAATAATTGGGTAAGGAGCTATCAAATGGGTTTGATAAAGCTGGGAAACGGAAACTTAATAAGGTAAGACAAACAACACCTCCAGTTATGGAGTGGAAGTTTTGCCCAATATAAATTTATCACCTATTGCTCTCACGGCTAGTGAGATACACATTTATCAGGTAAGATTCCCCAATTCCTAAAAAACCTAAGTTAAAGTTACCCATGAGAAATTAGTTAGGTAAAAAAAGAAAAAAGGGAAGAAGTAAATCATACTTTACAGAACTTAGGCGGTAACACTATATGCATGGTGCGTTTTTGGTGATTATTGGAGATATTGAAACTACAGTTAGTGTATTTTCCTAAGTCCTGACTTGAAAAAGTTTAGTAATACCAAGTCCGGGTACAAAAGCAGGCTTGTCCCATAGCCCCATCTATTATTTGGCAAAGGCTGTAACTTTAAAGATATCCTCTCACACTAGGGGGATTTGATCTAGCTTGTTTAGCAAGGGACCACTTCCCCCCGGCCAAGAACTAAAATTTATTTTCGGTAAATGGTCGTAAGTTAAGGGACGTTAAATAATGGACGTCTTAGTTGCTATAGTGTGGGTTAGATTAGGCTTCAAACCTCCAAGCTAAAACTACGGGTCTTGTTGCTCTCAGCAAGACAATGCCTGCAACGGTCATCACTTTAACTGGTGATGCTATACAGATTCAAGGTTGATGACTGGCGCGTTAACTTTGAGTAAGTTGAATGTTGCAGTAATTGAATTCAGCTATGGTGTTTACTTTCTCTAGAGACTTTCCAACATGGGTTTGGTGTTCTTTGGCTGCTAATGGGCTGCTCTCCTTAACAGTGGCCATGCTTATTGTAACTAATTATAAGTTGCCGCCAGACCCTAAGGTAAGTGCTGTAGTCACATCCACTACCGTTAATAGTATTAAATCTAATAGACCAAGCCCATTATTTGGGGAAGCTCGAACAGAACTGCTGGCCATTGGGAGAAACCATAAATGGACTTATCAACAATGGGTAGAACAGTTACAGCGAGAAGCGATCGCTGCAGCCAATAACCGTCCTGAGCGTCTAACTATTTTAGTAGGAGATTCTTTGAGCCTTTGGTTTCCCTCAAAACTTCTTCCCTGGGATAGAAATTGGTTAAATCAAGGAATTTCTGGAGAAACAACGGTGGGTTTATTGAAGAGATTATATTTATTTGATAGTACCAGACCAGAAACGATTTTTGTGATGATTGGGATTAATGATTTGTTACATGGGGTGGATAATAGGATAATTCTAGCCAATCAAAGGAAAATTATTAGTCAATTACGAACTGTTCATCCAGGAAGTCAAATAGTCGTCCAATCTATTTTACCTCATAGTGGGGAGTCGGCTAATTGGGAAGGTCGCGATCGCCTCCTGCAACTGTCCAATAGTCGCATCAGAAAAGTAAATCGTAGTCTGAAAGCTTTAGCTGATGCTGAAGGGGCGTTTTATTTAAATCTTTACCCGCTATTTACAGATGCTCAAGGTTTTCTCCGATCTGAACTGAGTACCGATGGCCTACACCTGAATGATGAAGGCTATCAAGTTTGGAGTACAGCAATCAAAATGTATAGCAAAATTAGACTGGAACAACCATAATAATCCGTGATTAGTTATCAGAACTATATAGAATTTTTATATGAGATGTGAAACCGAGTGCTATTTAAAGGGGAATAGGGAATAAGCAATGGCCAATGGTCAACTCAAGAAAAATAGGATTAAATAGTAGTAAACAGAAAGATTAGCGGGTGCTCAATAGGAGTGCTTTTTTTCTTAGAAAAACTTACATTTAGATTCCCGTTCTATTGTAAGATAAAAAAATATTTAAGTAAAGTATAATAACAGAACATAATGGATACAAAAAGTTTTACTAGGGCACTAAAAAAATCTGAGAATTATAACCGTAAAGGATTTGGTCTAGCTGAAGAAGTAGCCAGAGTTATGCAGTCTGCTTATCAAAGTAACCTAATCCAAAAACTTAGAGATAATAACTATACCCTACAAAAAGGCGATGTTACTATTAAACTTGCAAAAGCTTTTGGTTTTTGTTGGGGTGTGGAAAGGTCTGTCACAATGGCTTATGAAACCCGTCAGCATTTCCCTAACCAACAAATTTGGATTACTTATGAACTAATTCATAATCCTTCTGTGAATCAGGATATGAGGGATATGGAAATTAAGTTTATTCCTGTAGTTGATGGCAAAAAAGATTTCTCTGTAGCTGGAAATAATGATGTAGTAATCTTGCCTGCTTTTGGCGCAAGTGTTCAGGAAATGCAGATTTTAAAGGATAAAAATTGCCAAATAGTTGATACTACTTGCCCTTGGGTTTCTAAAGTTTGGAATAGTGTGGAAAAACATAAAAAGAAAAAATTTACTTCTATTATTCACGGTAAATATAATCACGCAGAAACTCTTGCTACTAGCTCTTTTGCTGATAAATATCTGATAGTTCTAAATATGTCACAAGCCAAATATGTCTGTAATTATATTCTGAATGGTGGCAACCGTGATGAATTCCTAGCTAAGTTTAATCAGTCTTATTCTGAAGGTTTTGACCCTGATTTAGATTTAGAACAAGTTGGTATTGCTAATCAAACAACTATGCTGAAAACTGAAACTGAAGAAATAGGAAAGTTGTTTGAACGAACAATGATGAAAAAGTATAGACCGGATCAGTTAAATGAGCATTATCAAAACTTTAATACTATCTGTGATGCTACTCAAGAGCGACAAGATGCCATGGCAGGTTTATTCAATGAAAAGTTAGATTTAACGGTAGTAATAGGAGGTTTTAATTCTTCTAATACGACTCATTTGCAAGAAATGGCAATAGACAATGGTATTCCTTCGTATCATATTGATGGTCCTAAAAGGATTTTATATGGGAATAGAATTGAACATAAACCTCTAGGAGAAGAGGTGAAGATATCGGAGGGTTGGTTGCCTGAAGGTCGGGTGGTTGTGGGTGTGACTTCTGGTGCTTCAACTCCAGATAAAGCTGTTGAAGATACTATTAATAAAATTTTGGCAATGCAGTTGGTTGTTATGAATTAAAGGGGTTGATAAATTATAGAGATGGGCAGGAACATCCGAAAATTTAAGATGTTCCTGTAGTTTTTCTGGTAAAGTCCGTTTCAGTCCACTGGCTATGACGGTCAAACAGTTAAAAACCCTGATTAATGACTGAGCAACTTTCCTATAATCAATCTCACACCTTTGGAGGAGTAATAGTTGACCAAAAACTCTAATAAACCTTTTCAAACAGGACTTACCCAGGCAAACTCAGAAACCCGGTTTTTCCTAAATGTAGTTATTTTAATTTAGGTTGAGATAAGTATTTCTTGCTATAAGAAGGTTTCAGCATATAAATTTTTCCGTCCTTATTTGAAATAACTATATCTATGTGTTAAAAATTTATGTGTTAAAAACAATGATTTACTTTCTTAACCGGGTTTCTTTGCGTAAGTCCTGTCAAAGCTACTAATATGTCATTATGTAATTTTACAAAAGTTCGTCGAAAGCTCCATTGATTCTTTGACAAAAACTATTAAGTCAAGTATAATCCTGCTTGGCAGTTGACTTGTTTAACAATGGATCGCTCCCGCCTGGCCTTGAACTAAGATTTACCTTTGGATAAATGGTCGTAAGTTAAGCGAAGTTAAATAATGGACCCTGAGACGCCACAACAGGGATTAGAGTATGCTTATAACCTCCAAACTGTTAGAACTATGCGTCCTGTTGTTTCAAAACTTGACTTGGCCGCTCGTCTCCCATCGCTTTAACTGGTGATGCTATACAGATTCAAGTGCATAATTATCAGGAGGAGTAATAGTTGAGCAAAAAGCTTATATCATAAACTATATACAGCAGTACTCTATGAGTTCAGACTAGATAGTTTAATTGTTGACAAATAAACATCCGGTAATTATGGTCACGTTCACATAAGTATAAAGGTCAAGTCCTAAAATGCTATTGTTGTTAAAGTCAAATAATATATTTATTAAACATGTAATAATTGGCCAGGCAATGATAATTAATTTTTAGCTCAGTAATTTGGGGATAAGCCAACTACTTATGACCAAGTCGTTAACACATTTCACAAAAATTTATAGGAAATTATCTGATAATAGTTGATTTTCTTGTGTGACTCCATCCTCAAGATAAACTACTCTATCGGCATAATTAACTATCCTAGAATCATGAGTTACCATTAGCACAGTACAACCACCTTCTTTGGCTAGCCGACGTAGTAACTCGATAACTTTATGGCCACTATGAGAATCTAAAGCTGCTGTTGGTTCATCGGCCATAATTATCCTAGGATTTCCAGATAAGGCACGAGCGATCGCTACTCTCTGTTTTTGGCCACCTGATAAATCTCGTGGATGTAGTTTTGCCTGAGGAGCTAACCCTACTTGTTCCAAAAGCACCTGAGCTTCATGTTTTGCAGCCTTACCTTTGATGCCCTTCATATTCAAAGTTACTTCTATATTTTCTGCTGCTGTTAATGCCGGGAACAAGTTGAACCCCTGAAAGATAAAGCCTATGTTCTGGAGTCTAAATTTGGCCAATTGGTGTCTAGACATTTTGGTAATTTCTTGTCCCAAGAGACATACTCTGCCGGATGTTGGTGTTAATAATCCTGCTAAGATCGACAGTAAGGTAGTTTTACCAGATCCAGATGGCCCCATCAATAGTTGGACATCACCCTTCTGTACTGTCATATCAATGTTCTTCAGTACCTGGTAAGACTGCTGTCCGGTTTTGTAGGTCATTGTAACCCCACAAGAGGTGATTGCTGTTGCTCTTAAGCTAACAAAATCTATAGGCTTACAAAGATACGGGTTTTTAGTTTTAGTGACGGCAGTCATGTACATATTTAAACTAGTCATAGGCGGGACTTTTTAAGCTAAGCTAAAGTGTTTGGGCTACAGGAGGAATATGCCTCTGATGGATAGTTAGTTTATGGGAAGTTTATATAGTTTTCTTTTGAGTTGCCTAGGTTTTTTGAGTTCAACCCACCTACACCGAAATTGAATCTCTCTCAGAAAATTAAATTTAATATGAGGAGTTTATTTTAGTTTAGTGGCCTCTTTCCTAAACAGAAACTAAGACAGCCCAATTTTATCGTATTTTAGTTAACATTGTTTTAACGTAATTTAGAACACTTAAAACCTAGATTTATAATTATCAGCATTGATCTGAGAATAAACTGAGAAGGAATTTAAATTTAAGAGGAACTAAAATTTATCTTTGATTTACTCTATATTCCTGTTTTAGCTATTTCTGTAGGTCAGTTAGGATTTTGCTAGTTTTACTTTAAGAAACTTGAAGAAAATATAAATTTTTCCCAAGACTTGAGTTATCACAAAATATTTCTAGAATTTGTATAATTAAAATATTCTGATTTTTTCATTTCCTAATTAATAGAATTAATTTGATACATTTTAATTTTTAGTTATTAACGCTATTAATGAATATACTCTAGGATTTAAATTATCGAGATTACTTTAGTCATAATACTTAGCCTGAGTTAGTACCTACAAAACATAGTTTTTAAGTCTTTTTATATTTAGTTAATGTACATAGCAGTCCGCGCATAGGTTGTGGCAAAATTCCATACTTAAAAAGTTTAGAAAAGTCAAATATTTGACCATCTGCAAAGAACTTAAATAGCCACTTAACTATATTAGGACTTACGCAAAGACACTAATCGTAGTTTAAATATCGGATCAGGATTATCAAAAATACACCACATATAGAAGCAATACGTAAGTCCTGTATATAAAAAAAACTGCAAAAATGTTGACAATCTTCTTCCTAGCCTTTGCTCTTTTAAATATTTGGCAAATTCCATAGTACTTTCAGCATATACACATCTTTAATTCTTGCACAATAAATTCTTCTGTTTGATAATCTTTGGCTCCATAATAAGTTTATCTTTAAAATTCATTTTTAACCGGAATTTCTCTTCTTTGATCTGTTCTTTCCTAAGTATAGCCTTATAGAGACACCATAAGATATAACATTCGTAAACCATAAACACTGGAAGCTTTTCAGCTTCTATTTCTGGCTGCCATGTTCTCAATAGTTCCTCCCTAACTTTTTTTTTCTTGCACTAATTCATCATTTTTCTCAGGATTGCTCTTTTAAGTTGTTTTACCTAGTTATTCCCGTTTATTTGAGTTAGTTATAAGAACTTTGTGAGATATCAAAAACTACATCATATTGCTTCTTTAAAAAAAATTGTAAATACGACAATCTTAGGCAATTTTGTGCACTCACCTACTCAATTATTTGCTCTTTTTAGACCGCCTTTAAGTAACCTTGTGTTTCAATATAATTGAAGCTTTAAACTTTCTGCACCATGAAATAGTGTGTGATTCTTCCATTCCCTAATAAAACTGCTGAGTTACATTTAATATTTTTTTTACTTTATGGTAGTATTTTCGTGACAATATTATTTTGATATACTGTGGCTCTCTTTCTTTCTTTTGACTATGCATATTTGATTTATCAAATCGTCTAGTCCATCTAGAATATTCATTTTTTGTATAGGGAATTCGACCGCCTTTAAGTAACCTTATGTTCCAATAAAATTGAAGCTTTAAACTTTCTACACCATGAAACAGTGCTTGATTTTTCCATTCCCTAATGAGACTGCCGAGTTACATTTAATAATGCTTTAACTTCATGGTAGGTTTTTCCAAACAAAATTATTTTAAGATGCCTAGACTCTTTTTATTCCTTTTGACTATGTATGTTTGATTTATAAAATCGTCTAGTTTATCTAGAATATTCATTTTTTGTTTAGGGAATTCTATCTGTTATTATTATATCTATTGCGATCTATTTAGAATTGCTACAGTTTCTTTCTTAGGTATAGAAATAGATAATTATTAGTGTATATATGTAACTAAGATAAAATCCTAACAAAATCATGGTTGACAATAACTTATAGTATCAAAAATAGCAGATATTAATCTCTGCTAGTGCTTAAACTGCGCACAAATTTTTTCTCAAGAAAAAGAATATATATTAATCCGAACTCAGTTATAATATTTTGGTGGTAGTTATAGTCATTATGATTTAGATTGAGACAAAATCTTTTTGCTGTGAAAGGGTTTTAGCTGAAAAAGTATCCCACTCTTATTCGGAATAACTATAGTTAGGATACTCCATGGGTAGGCAATGAACAGAAGTCACAATTATAAAGTTTTCTGTTCAAATTGACTGTTATCAAAATTTTCACAACCAATTTAGGATGATATTAGAACTTGTCAAACATATGAAAAGTATCGATAAAAGGACTTGCAATTTACTTTCTGCTAAACTGTTGTAATTAGTCGATAATATCCAAATATCTCAATATTTTTATGAAGGCGACGTTTTTATTAGAAATTGGTACAGAAGAATTACCTGCAACTTTTGTCTCACAAGCTATACAACAGTGGCAAGAACTTATCCCTAAGACCCTCACAGAAGCATACTTGACAAATGATACAGTCAATATATATGCCACACCTAGACGTTTAGCAGTGGTCATTAACGGCTTGCCAATTAAACAACCAGATCGAGTTGAAGTTATTAAAGGACCTCCGGCAAAGGCAGCTTTTAAAGACGGTAAACCTACTAAAGCAGCAGAAGGATTTACTAAAAAACAAGGAGTTGAACTTAATGACCTAGAAATACGCCCCACCGAAAAAGGTGATTTTGTTTTCGTCAATAAAAAAATTCAGGGTAAACAGACAAAAGTAATTGTAACAGAATTAATACCAGAATGGATTAATAAACTAGAAGGTAAAAGATTTATGCGTTGGGCTGATGGAGATATTAAATTTCCCCGCCCTATTAGATGGTTAGTTGTATTATTAAATGATCAAATATTGCCGATAAATTTAGAGAATGGTTCGGAGAAAATTACAAGCGATCGCTTCTCTTATGGCCATAGAGTTTTGCATCCTAAACCAGTAGAAATTGTTCAAGCAAAAGATTATGTCGAAAACTTGAGAAAAGCATATATTGAAGTAGACTATAAACAAAGAAAAAGTAAAATTGAACAACAAATACAAACCGCTGCCAACAAAATTAAAGGAAAAGCAGAAATTCCCACAGAATTATTAGCAGAAGTCACAAATTTAGTAGAATGGCCCACAGCAATAGTGGGAAAATTTGATGAAGAATTTTTAATTTTACCTGGGGAAGTAACAACAACAGTGATGGTAACACATCAACGTTACTTTCCTGTTTTAAAATCTACAAGAACCACGAAAGAAATAGAGTTATTACCATATTTCATTACTATTTCTAATGGCGACCCAGAAAAATCAGAAATTATTGCTACAGGAAACGAGAGAGTAATTAAAGCGAGATTAGCAGACGGACAATTTTTCTATAAAACAGATTTAGCGAAATCATTAGAAAGCTATTTACCTGAATTAGAAACAGTGACATTCCAAGCTAAATTAGGCTCAATGGGAGAAAAGGTCAAACGTATTGTTAATATAGCTAAGTTAATTGCTGAACAGCTAGAAGTTAGTCAAGACGAATCTAAAAATATAGAAAGGGCAGCTCTTCTTTGCAAAGCTGACTTAGTAACTCAAATGGTTTATGAATTTCCTGAATTGCAGGGAGTAATAGGAGAAAAATATGCTCGTGCTGGTGGAGAAACTGAAGCAGTGGCAACTGCAATTTTTGAACATTATTTGCCTAGAGGTGCAGGAGATATTTTACCCGAAACTATTAGCGGTCAAGTTGTAAGTCTGGCAGATAAACTTGATACTTTGGTAAGTATTTTTGGTTTGGGAATGTTGCCTACAGGTTCTGCGGATCCTTTTGCTTTACGTCGTGCGGCAAATGCAGTAATTAATATTACTTTTTCATCTAATTTACCATTAAATTTACATCAGTTATTAGCACAGATTGCTGGAGATTTTGTCAAAAATTATTCTGAAACTAACTCAGAGTTATTAGTACAATTATCTGATTTTTTGTTACAGCGAATTAGAACAATTTTGCAAGAAGAAATAAATATCGATTATGATTTGGTAAATGCGGTTTTGGGGGATCATGATTCTGAATATAAGGAAAGGGGATTAAAAGATTTATTAGATGTGCGTAATCGGGCAGTTTTCTTGCAAAATATTCGGCAAAATGGTATGCTAGATAAAATTTATGAAACTGTCAATCGTTCCACTCGTTTGGCTGCTCAAGGTGAGTTGGATAAAGTTCAACTTGCACCTTTAAAAATTATAGATTCAAAACTATTTAAAAGTGAATCGGAATTAGGTTTTTATGATGCTTTGCTTGAGTTAGTGCCTCAAACAGAAATATCTCAAAAAACTAGAAATTATCAACAGTTAGTGGATGCTTTAGTTAAAATAGCTCCCATAGTTAGTAATTTCTTTGATGGGCCTAAAAGTGTATTAGTGATGGACACTGACCCGAAAATTAAACGAAATCGCTTGAATTTATTGGGTTTGCTCCGCAACAATGCCAGGGTATTAGCAGATTTTGGCCAAATAGTTAAAAATTAAAGTAAGAGCTATAGAAATTCTTGCTGTAGCTTTATTTTATGAATTTGAGAATGTCCATGTCAGTAATGGCGGATATTATAAATATGGAAATTTGGTCCTACCCAGTTTTCCTAGTCGTCTGTCTATTTTATTTGGAAGTTAGAAATTATCTATGGCCAGGCTTGGTTTCCAGGAGAAATTGTTATTTCTAACATAAATAATTGGTATCTAGGGTGTGTCATCAATTAAAGAGGTTGACATTAAGGGTATAGTATGCTGATGAAGAATAATATGCATTTAAGTACCGTATATATCTAACATTGGGATAAAAACACGGATCAGCAAGGCTGCGCAGGTTGTGTCCCCGTTGTCTGGAATGATAGTCTAGCTTGCTTTGGTGGAAAAGTACAAACTTTGAAAGAAAAAACCGACTAATTCTGAACTACAAAAACATTTTATTACTCTGGCTAAA
>JAKQYE010000159.1 GCA_023356605.1 Trichodesmium sp. MAG_R02
AAGTTAGTCAGTTTTCTTGGGCAGTGCAGTTTTATGAACTGACTTTAAGGATATATCGAGAGATTAAGGACCGTCCAGGGGAAGTTGATGCTATTAATGGTTTGGGTAATAGTTATAGGTTATTGATAGAAACGGGAAAGGCAACTGCTCTTTTTCAAGAGTCTTTGGCTATTGCTAGGGAAATTGAATATGGCCAGGGGGAGGTTGATGGCCTCTGTGGTTTAGGTCTCATGGAGAATTTTTTGGGAGAATATGAGTCGGCAAAAGCTTATTATCAAGAGGCTTTAACTATTGCAGAGGCGATCGGGTATACAAAAGGGAAAGCTAATGCTTTTGATGGTTTGGGTGATGCTTACTATTCTTTGGGGCAATATGAAAGGGCGATTAATTTCTATCAACAGTCTTTACCTATCTTCCGAGAAATCAAAGATCGTAAAGAGGAAGCCAATGTCCTGAAGAATTTGGGTTTTGCTTACGAGAGTTTGGGGCCATATGAAACGGCGATTAATTTCTATCAACAGTCTTTACCTATCTACCGAGAAATCAAAGATCGTCTAGGGGAAGCCAATGTCCTGAAGAATTTGGGTTTTGCTTACGAGAGTTTGGGGCAAAACAAAAGGGCGATTAATTTCTATCAACAGTCTTTACCTATCTACCGAGAAATCAAAGATCGTAAAGAGGAAGCCAATGTCCTGAAGAATTTGGGTCTTGCTTACAATAATTTGGGGCAATACGAAAGGGCGATGAATTTCTATCAACAGTCTTTACCTATCTTCCGAGAAATCAAAGATCGTAAAGAGGAAGCCAGTGTCCTGAATAGTTTGGGTGTTGCTTACTATTCTTTGGGGCAATACGAAAGGGCGATTAATTTCTTTCAACAGTCTTTATCTATCTACCAAGAACTCAAAGATCGTAAATGGGAAGCCATAGACCTGAAGAATTTGGGTGTTGCTTACGAGAGTTTGGGGCAATACGAAAGGGCGATTAATTTCTATCAACAGTCTTTACCTATCTACCAAGAAATCAAAGATCGTAAATGGGAAGCCATAGTCCTGAAGAATTTGGGTGTTGCTTACTATTCTTTGGGGCAATACGAAAGGGCGATTAATTTCTTTCAACAGTCTTTATCTATCTACCAAGAACTCAAAGATCGTAAATGGGAAGCCATAGTCCTGAAGAATTTGGGTGTTGCTTACGAGAGTTTGGGGCAATACGAAAGGGCGATTAATTTCTATCAACAGTCTTTACCTATCTACCAAGAACTCAAAGATCGTAAATGGGAAGCCAATGTCCTGAATAATTTGGGTTATGCTTACAATAATTTGGGGCAATACGAAAAAGCGATTAATTTCTATCAACAGTCTTTACCTATCAAGCAAGAAATCAAAGATCGTAAAGGGGAAGCTTTAGTCCTGAAGAATTGGGGTGATGCTTACAATAATTTGGGGCAATACGAAAGGGCGATTAATTTCTATCAACAGTCTTTACCTATCTACCAAGAACTCAAAGATCGTAAAGGGGAAGCCAGTGTCCTGAAGAATTTGGGTGTTGCTTACGAGAGTTTGGGGCAATACGAAAGGGCGATTAATTTCTATCAACAGTCTTTACCTATCTACCAAGAACTCAAAGATCGTAAATGGGAAGCCAATGTCCTGAATAATTTGGGTTATGCTTACAATAATTTGGGGCAATACGAAAAAGCGATTAATTTCTATCAACAGTCTTTACCTATCAAGCAAGAAATCAAAGATCGTAAAGGGGAAGCTTTAGTCCTGAAGAATTGGGGTGATGCTTACTATAATTTGGGGCAATACGAAAAAGCGATTAATTTCTATCAACAGTCTTTACCTATCAAGCAAGAACTCAAAGATCGTAAAGGGGAAGCCATAGTCCTGAATAATTTGGGTGTTGCTTACAAGAGTTTGGGGCAATATGAAACGGCGATTAATTTCTATCAACAGTCTTTACCTATCTACCAAGAACTCAAAGATCGTAAAGAGGAAGCCAATGTCCTGAATAATTTGGGTTATGCTTATAAGAGTTTGGGGCAATACGAAAGGGCGATTAATTTCTATCAACAGTCTTTACCTATCTTCCGAGAAA
Organism: Trichodesmium sp. MAG_R02; assembly: GCA_023356605.1. Taxonomy (GTDB): domain Bacteria; phylum Cyanobacteriota; class Cyanobacteriia; order Cyanobacteriales; family Microcoleaceae; genus Trichodesmium. Next base: position 2,104 of record JAKQYE010000159.1, read on the forward strand.
TCAAAGATCGTAAAGAGGAAGCCATAGTCCTGAATAATTCGGGTGATGCTTACTATAATTTGGGGCAATACGAAACGGCGATTAATTTCTTTCAACAGTCTTTACCTATCTTCCGAGAAATCAAAGATCGTAAATGGGAAGCCATAGTCCTGAAGAATTTGGGTGTTGCTTACGAGAGTTTGGGGCAATACGAAACGGCGATTAATTTCTATCAACAGTCTTTACCTATCTTCCGAGAAATCAAAGATCGTAAAGGGGAAGCTTTAGTCCTGAAGAATTGGGGTGTTGCTTACCATCATGTAGGGCAATACGAAAAAGCGACTAATTTCTATCTACAGTCTTTACCTATCTTCCGAGAACTCAAAGATCGTAAAGGGGAAGCCAATGTCCTGAAGAATTTGGGTGTTGCTTACGAGAGTTTGGGGCAATACGAAACGGCGATTAATTTCTATCAACAGTCTTTACCTATCTACCAAGAACTCAAAGATCGTAAATGGGAAGCCAATGTCCTGAATGCTTTGGGTGATGCTTACAATAATTTGGGGCAATATAAAAAAGCGATTAGTTTCCTTGAAAAGTCTTTACCTATCTACCAAGAACTCAAAGATCGTAAAGGGGAAGCTAAAGTCCTGGAGCTTTTGGGTTATGCTTACTATTCTTTGGGGCAATACGAAAGGGCGATTAATTTCTCTCAACAGTCTTTACCTATCTACCAAGAACTCAAAGATCGTAAAAAGGAAGCTGATGTCCTGAAGAATTTGGGTGTTGCTTACTATTCTTTGGGGCAATACGAAACGGCGATTAATTTCTATCAACAGTCTTTACCTATCTACCGAGAAATCAAAGATCGTAAAGGGGAAGCTAAAGTCCTGGAGCTTTTGGGTGATGCTTACTTTTCTTTGGGGCAATACGAAATGGCGATTAATTTCTATCAACAGTCTTTACCTATCTACCGAGAAATCAAAGATCGTAAAGAGGAAGCCATAGTCCTGAAGAATTCGGGTGATGCTTACGATAATTTGGGGCAATACGAAACGGCGATTAATTTCTTTCAACAGTCTTTACCTATCTACCAAGAACTCAAAGATCGTAAATGGGAAGCCATAGTCCTGAAGAATTTGGGTTATGCTTACGATAATTTGGGGCAATACGAAACGGCGATTAATTTCTATCAACAGTCTTTACCTATCTTCCGAGAACTCAAAGATCGTAAATGGGAAGCCATAGTCCTGAAGAATTCGGGTGATGCTTACTATAATTTGGGGCAATACGAAAGGGCGATTAATTTCTATCAACAGTCTTTACCTATCTACCAAGAACTCAAAGATCGTAAAGAGGAAGCCATAGTCCTGGGTAATTTGTGCTATGCCTACAAATCCCAAGAACAATCCAAAAAAGCCATTGAAATGCAACAACAGTCTTTACTTATCCACCAAGACCTCCAATACTATCAACACGAAGCCAACTTCTTATTAGAATTAGGCCTCACCTACCATAACCAGCAAGAATACGATCGCGCAATTGACCTCTTCCAAAAATATTTAGCCTTCTTCCAAGAACCCCTCAATGTCGAAAAGACAGCAAACTCCCTATTAAACTTCGGTAATGCCCACGATATCCTCGGACAATACGAAGAAGCCATCAATTTTTACCAACAGTCCTTAGAAATAGCCAAAAAAACAGATAACCCCCAAGAAGAAATTCAGTCCCTCCATCAATTAGGTATAACCCACAATTCCCAGGGAGAATACGAACGGGCCAAAGAATACTATCAAGAATATTTACAACGCAGTGAACAACTCCAAGACTCCAAAGGCCTAGTCATAGCCCTCAACGGTTTAGGGGATGCCAACTACTATCTAGGACAACACCAAGAAGCCATCGACCTTTACCACAAATCTCTCGCCATCTCCCAAAAATACCAATACCGTTGGGCAGAAGCAGACTCCCGCAACGGTCTAGGCCGCATCTACTACTCCCAGGAAAAATACCAACCTGCCCTAGAATTTTATCAAGAATGCTTTGCCATCAAAGCAGAAATAGGAGACATTCCCGGAGAAGCCAAAGGCCGAACCAAGGTCGCCCTCGCCTACAAATCCCTCCAAGAACCCCAACGAGCCATCGAATTCCTCCAACAGTCCTTAGAAATTTTCCAACAAATCTCCGACCCAGAAGGACAAGCAGACTGCCAAAATCACTTAGGAGTAGCCTACCAAGACCTAAAACAACACCAACAAGCCAGAAATCACTACCAAGCATCCCTGGAAATAGCCACCCCCGAAGGAATGCCCACAATTTGCCTCAATGCCGGCCAAAACTATGGCCACCTAGAATTTCAAGAAAACAACTGGTCAGCAGCGATCGCTCCCTACCAAAAAGCCATCGAAGCAGCAGAAATACTGCGAGTCCGTTCCCTCACCGATAACCGTCGGCAAAAAGTAATGATTGACGCCATAGAAATATACGCCAACACCATCCAATGCCACATCAACCTCCAACAATACGACCTCGCCCTCGAATACACCGAACGTTACCGCTGTAAACAACTAGTAGACCTAATAGCCAGTAAAGACCTCTACCAAGACGAGAAAATCCCCGAAAAGGTGAGAAACCTAATGCAAGAACACGAAAAACTCCAACGGCAAATAGAAAACATTCGCGATCGCGACAACAGGGAAGACAGTAACAATAACCGCAGTAGCATCCTCCCCACCCCCACAACCAGATATTGGCGAGCCCAAAACGAAATTCGCAACAAAAGCATCATCGAAAAGGAAATCGCAAAAAGAAAAATCTGGGAACAAATCAGAAAACAAGACCCAGTCATCGCCCAAGGCATCCAAGTAGCCCACCTAAAATTTAGCCAACTGCAACAACTCATCAACAACGAACATAGTGCCATCCTCAGTTTTTACAGCACCAAAACCGACACCCACATATTCATCCTGCGGCAAAACAGCATCCAGCTCCACTCCTGTCCCCAGCAAGGCAGAGACAACCTGCAACAATGGCTCAAAGAAAACTGGTTCAACCTCTACGTACCCGACAAAAACAAAAACGACAACGAGAACGAAAAAAACTACCAAAAATGGCAGCAACAAATGCCAGACTTTCTCGCAGAACTAGCCAACCGCTTAAACATCCAAAAACTGATCCAGAATCACCTAGAAGAAATAGAGGAACTCATCCTCATCCCCCACCAGCAACTACACCTAATCCCCCTAGGCGCCCTGCCCATCAGTGAGAGCCAATATCTCCATGACAAATACCTCATTCGCACCTTAGCAAGTTGCCAAATCCTGAGTTTTTGCCAAGACCGCGTTCAACTCCAAACAGCTCCCACCTACGGCATCGTGGAAAACACAAAACTCGACCTACCTTTCAGCCATTTAGAAGCCCAAACCGTCGCCCAACTATGTCAAGTCAGCCCCGACAAACATCTCCAAGGAGCAGAAGCCACAGTCTCCAAATACAGAGAACTCTTAAAACAAATCAACCGACTCCTATCGAGTCATCACGCCGTATCTCGAATAGACAACAACCTAGAGTCAGCCCTAATGCTAGCCGAAAACCAAAAAATAACCTTAGGAGAACTCCTCACCCCCGCCTATCGTTTTCCCGAATTAGAAGAAGTATTCCTCTCGTGCTGCGAAACCAACCTAGGCACCGCCCAACCCACGGACGACATGCTAACCCTGAATACAGGTTTCCTATCCGCAGGTGCCCGTGGAGTGATAAGCACCCTCTGGGAAGTAGATGACTTAGCATCCTGCATTTTTTCCATTATCTATCACCGACTGCGGGCAGAAGGTATAGACAGAGTAAGGGCAGTGCAAAAAACCCAACAAACCATGGTCAAGATGACAAATAAGCAACTCAAACAAGAAATCAAAACATTCAAAAAGCAACAGAAAGAAAGATACGCTCAGGAAATAAAAGCACTAGACCAGAGAAAAAGCGCCCTCAAAACTCAAGAACCTCAAAGCAAAGATTCTCCAGAATACCAAGCCTGGAAGGAAAAGCTAAATAATGCCAGCAAAAAATACGATCGCATAGGGGAAGAACAACGGAAATTTGAACTTCGCTTAAAAGAAGCCTGCAAAAGAGAATATCCATTTTCCGATCCAGTGCATTGGAGTAGTTTTATTTGTGCAGGTTTGAGAGACTAGCAAAAGATTAGTCAGGTCTTAGGTATTAGCTTTGAGCTTTTAGGTTTAAAATTTAACAAAGTCTCCTAACGTCTTTTTCTACTGCTATAGTAGTAACCACAGAAAATTGCTCGCATTTGTTTGACCTATTTCCTATTTTAATTTAACCTGATAAAAAAATGACTAATTAATATTAACAGGACTTACCCAGGCAAACTGAGAAACCCGGTTTCTCGTAGATATTTATATGTTAAAAACACAGCATTTTTCATGTTGGTAGACCACAGTAGGGAGGTTGCATAACAAAAATGCGTTTTCCTGACGGAATGCTGCGCAAACATGTCGCGTAGCGTTAGCGGAGCTTTGCGTTAGCAAAACGTCCCTACAAGATTTTGGTTATGGCGATGTAGTTCATCAATTTAAAAAGCGCTATAAACCAGCATTACTAATACAAATAAGGATATTGCCTTCATATAGCAAAGTGTACTGGTATATTTACATGGTACAAAATATTGCTAATGTAATATATATGAAAGCATTAATAATACTAGCAAAAATACATACTATATTAGGACTTACGCAACGGCACTATATATAGTGGGAATATCTTGAAAATAATAATTTTTGCACCATATATAGCTTTACTGCGTAAGTCCTGTATATTTTACAGCATTTTTTATGTCAGTCGACCACAGTAGGGAGGTTGCATGCAACGTCCCTACAAGGTTTTGGTTATGGCGATGTGGCTCATCAATTTGAAAAGCGCTGTAATATATTTAGTATTATGTAAATATGTCAGCGCTCATTGCCATATGTGAATGGTTTTACGATTAATCAGCAACCCCCAAAGTGATATGAAAAATGTCAAAATGTCAAAATTTCAAAAGACAATTTGTCATATAAAGTCAACCCACCTAATAGCTAATATTCAGGGGAAATATCCGTACCGACATTCTTCAGAAAAGCTTCCTACTTCAGGGGGGAGAAAACGTCAAACCCGCTTTTTCAATAACAACAAAAAATAACAAACTCGAACTAAAAATACACCATCAGGTAAGCGAGCATGGTCGAATTTTGTAAACCCCCTTTTAGCAGCCAAAATTGATGATTTATCCAGGTCTGCACCCGTTAAATTAGCATTATAGAATAAAGTATTGCTGAGATTTGTATTTCTTAAATCTGCCCAGGATAGTTGGGCATCCTTTAAATTAGCTCGGCTCAGGTTTGCACCCTTAAGATTAGCCGAGTCTAAATTAGCTCCTACCATTTTTGTTTTATGTAATTGTGCTTTCGACAATGAAGCTTCGCTAAGATTAACTTTGTTAAGATTTACTCCAGTCAAGTTAATCCCATCTAACTTAGCTTTGACTAAATTGGGATTAATTAATCGAGTTCTGCGAAAGTCTTTTCGCCCCCGTTTTAAGGCTAACTGAAGCTTTTGATCATTTAGGGTTTCTATGCCAAATAGATTATAAAAACCTGTGACTAAATTATCAATAAAATTTTGTTTTTCTTGCTTAATTGGAACCATTTTCGTGCTATCCTGATCAGATTTATATTTGATATTTACTGGTAATTTTTCCGTAGACATTAGTAATTTCCTATGATAGTTTTATATTTTTTTTCAATAGCTTTATTCAGGCGATCGCCCAAATGAATATTGGAGGTTAAAAGTTCATCCAAGTAGCCAATTTGGCGAGTTGCTAATGATTCATTCATATGAGAATATTGTAGATATTCTTGTACATATTGTATTGTTTTAATTAATTCCTTAACCCGAGATTCCTTCTGGAAGTATTCTAATGCCAGATATTTAATAGAATCACACCCTTGATGAATCAGGTTTTTAGCAATATTAGTAGCAGTATTTTCTGAGTCATTAATACTATCATTTAACTGCTGACAACCATTTCTAATGTGCTCTAAAGCAGTTTCAACCGTTTCTATATTCTCTCTCAAATACTGAGCTTTTTCCATATCTCTAGCAAATTTAACGTACTCAACAAAAGGTGGATAATTGCACTTTCCAGTCCGTCTAAGCTCATCAAAAAATACTTTTAATAACTCATTATCTTCTGTATTTACTTGTTTGTTGTCTAAATTAGAAATAGTTTCATTAATGAAGACATCTCTAGCCTTAATTACTGCTGAACTTTTAGAAAGTTTGACATCTTCTCGTTTTGAATAAGAAATGGTAATCCAGATAGCTACAGTTGAGGTAATCACAGACATACTCATAACAAACAAACTCTGTCCCAAGTCTGCCCACTCAAAGCCAAAGAATTTCTTAGTAAATAAAACTACTGCTACCCTTGTCGCTTCTGTTCCAGACTTAATTTCTCCTTTTTCATTGAACCGGGAGTCATAAATCTCAGGTTTAACCCCTTGGAGGTAAGCTAGATCACTACCATAGTTTTTAACCTCTTTTATTGTTTGCAAATACTGGAGCTCGGGAGCCTTAATATTCTTATCCCTTCTAGCTTCCAAGGCTTGAGCCTTAGGACATGTCGGCCATTGTTCTATGGGATTATTTTCATAGGACCTATAACCACCCTGGTTTGTTCTATCTGCATATGAACCATAAGCAGCTAGGTGTAATTCACCCCTTTTGGGGTCATTAGGCGGCAGTTGTTGTAGCTTCCCCTCCAAGATATCACATTTGTTGCGAGTTTTATCCAGAATTTCATTATTTTGAATATCCGAAATTTCCTTTTCCAAAGGTTCAAAAATAGATTCTTGAACTAACTGTTCTCCCAATTTTCGACTCAAACCAGACTGATTTAATAGTAGTTCGGAACCAACCCCTGATGTGATGGTTAGGATGAGGTTGATAGCAATAAAGCCACTGCCGCCAATTCGAGCAAAACCTAAACTTACAGGTTGATTAGAGGCAGCGCCAGTAGCGAGAGCGTTACCCAGCTTAATTAGGCCTAAATTAACCAATACAGCAATAGGCCAAGTAATTATTCCCATGCTGTCAAACATAAAAAGTAAGAAGGGTAAAGTCGTGAACGCATTCCACCAGTTAGCAAAAGTTGTGACAGAGGCCGTTACTAGAGAAGATTTTTCTAATTCTTTAGATACATAACCAGTGCCATGTAGTTCCTTGGGATCAACGCACATGAGATTTTTCAACCAATACCACCATAAAAGAGGGAGCTTTTTAGAAGCTTTGTCCCCAGACTCCAGGTTTTCAAGCCGTGAGAAGTTTTGGAATTTCAGCCAAGAGATGATATCCTTAGTATTCGGGATTTTTGGATTTTGTGGTAGTTTCATGGGTTTTGTTTTGTTAGGTTTTATAGGTTTGATTAAGTGGGTTGAGTTAGGAATATTTTTCTGTCAGGGGAGAAATGAATTTTGTTGCAAAAATAATTTCATGGTTTTATTTTGTTGGGTTTTATAGCACTATCTATTTAGGGCAGTGGGCACTGGTAAATAGTGTTACTTAGACATTTTTTGGCAGAAAAAAGGAATGAATATTTATTAACTTCTAGAAGCTATACAGCAATTTTTATGTTAGTAGACCACAGTAGGGACGTTGCATGGAACGTCCCTACAAGGTTTTGGTTATGGTGATGTAGTTCATCAATTTGAAAACCGCTATAAAATAATACTAGCTTATCAAAATTGTGTCGAAAATTTGTTGAGAACACTATCTATTATATAATAATGCCATACACAATAGTCAAGCAGTAGATAAAACATGGCTACCGCCTTCGGTGGGTCGCTTTTATATTGATATAGATCACTAAAGTTGTGTTGTATAGTTAATTGGAGAGAAACTTATTATGATGAGAAAAGATATTATGGAGCAGATTACCGAAAGCTACAAAGTAATGCTAGCTTACCACCAACAGATCGGAAGTCTGTTTAAAGTTTTAGATAATCGGTTTGCATCAGAGCAAAACACGAAAAAACTTTTACCCATATCAGCAAATAAACTTTTCGCCGTTTGCGATTATCAATATATGTTTTTAGATAATTATAGTTTATTGAATCATCAAATTCCATACGATTCAGGGCTACCATTTTGGTTAGGTCGCTTTTATATTAATGCTGACTGTTTAGTAGGGGATACTCCTATTGACGATTATCCAGCAAAACAAGTACAACATCTAGCCTTTGTCTGGACTTGGATAGGATGTGACGATCCTAATTTAGTTGATGCAAATGAACCCGAATGTTGGATTGCTATTGTCGATCCACAGCCCACTAATCCTGAAACTCGGATTTATGATGTTGCTGAAATGGTGTGGAAATGGATCCGCATTGAGACAACAACAGAACAAGAAAGGGACGGATGGATTTTCGGTCGTTTTTATCCTCATGAGTTTGGATGTGAACTCAACGGTTCTTGGCAAGTAAAGCGTTTTCCGTTGCAGGATATTTCTAGTTTATATCAAATCTACCAGCTAATTGTCAATCCCTTAACTGAAAGGATAGCTCAATTAGCAGGAGGTGAAAGCATCAATAGCTAGATGCGTCCCTATCAAGTGAACCTATATTCCATATTTTGGCATTTTTTATTCTGAAGTCAACCAGAAAAATTAACCGCAAATCTGTCAGAAATATGCTCTCATGGAGTCATGGAAAGTTTGTTTCTTACTTAGAACATAAGGCATCTCACTCATATGTTTTAGTAGTTCGTTGTCATGAAGCTTATACTTCTAAAAGTTGTACCCAACTGCAGTAACATTCATAAGAACTTAGGTGGTTCCAAGATTTATAAATCTCCTCAATGTGGTCATGCAATCCCACGGGATATCAATAGCGATCGCAACATTAATGTGGAGAGCTTTGTAGGACTAGGCAAACTGCCTTCAATGTTGTCAATGATTCTATTGTCATAGGGTGATGCCATACCTACTGGAGCGCTTTAAGAATATTTAAGGGTTTTGATGAGGTTAAAAGTAGCACTTACGCAAAGAAATCCGGTTTCTACAGTAAATCATTGTTTTTAACACATAAATATCTACAAGAAACCGGCTTTTTGAGTTTGCCTGCTAATTTTTTATCCTTATTATTGGGCTGTAACTTCAATTATTTCTGTATCCATAATCATCTTGCTATTACTAACTAAATCTTCGTGCTTATTGGTATTTAGACTAATAGTAATTTTATTGCTACCTGGTTCTAAACTTTCGAGATAATACCAATTGCCATAAATTCTAGTTATTTTTTTGTCATTGATGTACAAATGAGCATGACCTTCATTAATATTGCTGCTTTGATTAACCGTTTCCGGAGCAAATTTAAAGTTAGTTGTTTTTAACTCTAAGTTCCATCCCTTCATAGTATCTTTGTAAACCAATAAATCCACTCCAGGAACTGGTTTTTCTGGTGGAATTTCGATTTTTTTATGACTATGACCTACCCTATTGTGAGACTCATGAGAAACTAAATAATTAGTCGAAGAATTGACTGTAGTAGCAACTCCTAATCCAGTAGTTAAAATTAGTATTGTCGATGCTAGCTTGAGTATTTTATTCATCTTTTTTTCCATGCTTGATTATTAGTTATATTGCTAAGTAGTTGTGCAAAATTAATGACACATTTATACAACCTCAATTCTTTGCCTTAGTTATTCCCAGAACTTTGCACTGTCTAATTAAAGCTTGCTGAAAAAATCTTTATCCTAACTTTTTAAGCTTAAACCAGCAAAAAGCTCGTACTTTTTGCTGCCAAAATAAGGATATTGTCCTTATATAGCAAAGTGTGCTGGTATGTTTATACATTACAAAATACTACTAATAATATATGTGAAAGTATTGATAATATGAGCAGAAATTCATACTATATTTCAATACTATAGTAATATGTAAAGATGTGAGCGCTCATTGCTATATGTGAATGGTATTATAATTAATCAGGCAATCCTAAGGGTATATTAAAAATAGTAAAAGTGTCAAAAGACAATCTGTCATATAAGGTCAACCTAGCTAATAGCAAGGTTTAGGGGAAATCTCCGCGCCGACATCCTTCAGAGAAACTTCCTACTTCAGGCTGGATTATCAATAAAGTTTTGGTTTTCTTGCTTGATTGGAACCATTTTGGAGATATCTTGATCAGATTAATATTTGATATTTACTGGTAATTTTTAGGTAGACGTTAGTGACGTTCTATGATGGTGTTATATTTTTTTTTAAATAGCTTAATTCAGGCGATCGCCTAAATTAATGCTAGAAGTTAAAAGTTCATCTAAGTATCCAATTTGGCGAGTTGCCAATGATGGATTTATATGGGAATATTATAGATATTCTTGTAGATATTGTGTTGTAAAAATATCATAGTCTAGGAGTTAAAAATGGATTGGGCAAATATTTATCCTTTAGGACATCTGATTGTAGGGATATTTAAACTAATTATTTTGCTATTTGCTTACCCTTTCTTTCGTCTCTCAAAGAATTGGGCAATGATTATCTTACCAATTGTATTATTGAGTTTAATTTACGATAATTCAATTCTCTTTAGTGGTAAGTTTATTGGTGAAGGAGAACTATTAAAAAATCTTTCTCAAATCAGGTATTTAGCCCATTACATAACTATCCCTTTATTCATCATTGTTTCTATTGAGTTAGCTTTTGCCTCCGGAGCTGAATGGGCTAATAAATTTGTTAGAGTTAGCTCTTGGCTACTGGCTTTTGGGTTAGCTGGGTTTGATGTTGTTAAAAACTTTTTCGGACTCGAATTAGAACCGGAAACTTTTGCTAATGTTTTGCGTTATGTTGCAGCCAACGCGCCAATACCAATTATAACTATTATCATCAATATTTTCGTGTTATTAGTTGGTATAGGAATTTGGGTAAGAACAAAAAATTGGCGTTGGCTATTTATTGGAGGTTTAATTAGTTTATTAGGTAATGGTTTGCCTACAGCACAAGTAGGAACTCTTCCTGGTAGTATTTCTGAATCTATTTTGGCTTTGAGTTTATTATTAACACAGTACCATCTTGAAGATGATATAGACGAATCAATTCCTACTCCTGAGCCTCCTGAAGGGTGGGAATCTGGAGAATATTCCGGTTATCAATTCTTCTGGAAAGAAGTCAAAAAAGAAGATAGAATAATTTATAAAATCTATCAAGTAGGAAGTCATAAAAATGGTGACTTTGTGAGAATTTATGCTCCTCAAGAACCCCTCCGAAAAAATGGTAAACTCAAAGTTATTACATACTTACATGGTTTCTCTCTCTGTTTGCCACAATTTTATGAAAAACATTTAGAAGAATTAGCTGAAAATGGCTTATATGTCTTTTTTCCTGATTATCAAAAAAGTGATTATCCAGACTTTCCCAAAAATAATGAAACCTTAGAAACACAAAAAACACCTCGCTCTACTTTGAAATATTGGTTATTTAATAGTGGAGCCTTATTGATAAACTTAATATTACGACGTCAGGTTAATAAGCAAGAGTTAAAAAAATTAGTCAAGGAAGATATATTGAGAGGATTGAGAGTTGTTTTAAGTACATCATTATTGATTATTGTGGTGAATATTATCTCTTTGTTTAACCGCGAATATACTAAGAATGTACTTAGCATGATTACTACTGTTATAGAGAGTTTAATTAATTCCCCTAAAGAATGGCTTCATTTTGCTGTTAATTCCACAGTAATAGGGTGGGAAAAGTTGTGTGAACACACTCAAGAAGTTCAAAACTTAGACTTGTTTGAACAAGAGATAGATTTTTATGTATTTGGTCATTCTTTGGGTGGTCTTTTAGCTCTTAGCTGGCCTTATTATTTAAAAGAAAATCCAGATGGAAAACTAGAAAAATTTCACCCTAAACAGATAATTACTGCCGATCCAGCTCCCAATACTATTATGGGTATTCCTGGAATTGCTACTGTAATTTTAAGGATTTTTCGGTTTCCTTTTGTAACAGAACCTCTGAAAATTGAACAGACAGGAACTGAGCTCAAAATTCCCACGGCTATTTTACACGGAAACAGTGATAAAATTGTTAAACCTAGTCAATGGGTAAAACCTCCTCGCTCTCAAGGAAAAGGTTCATTCTTTGATATTGCTTCAACAGAGAAAAATATTTATTTTTCTCAATCTAATCCCAATAAAGATTTAATAGCTAACCATAATCAATCTGTCACTAATACAAGATATTATGGAGATGGTTTTATGAAAAATTTTGGTGGAGTCAAGGACGGGCCAAATGCTTATAATTATGAATATATTTGGCCGGCAGTTAAAGCTGTAATTATGGAGGATGTACAAGCCAATAAATTAAAGGATAATAATGGTTTTGAACTAAAAGATTTTAAAGTTCTTGATGAGCCAACATAAATAATTTATTGGGTTAGGAATAGTTATTGTGTTGGTCATGGTTTTGGTGTTGGTTCTGGGGCAGAGCGATCGCCTATTCCAGATTTTTGTGGCCCAAGATAAATTTATCTAAAAATAATCGGT